>DAIRFU010000708.1:0-3671 GCA_036794935.1 Kofleriaceae bacterium
CGTCGAGCGCAACCTGCCGACGATCGCGCGGCTGTTCCTGATCGCCTCGCCGCAGGGGGGCCTGCCGCGCCAGCTCGTGAAGCAGCTCGGCCCCGAGCGGCCGCTCCGGCCCACCGACGCCAAGCCGCTGACCCTCGGCGAGCGCAAGGCCCTGGCGCGGACGCACCGCCGTGACAAGCTCGCGCTCCTGATCCGCGATCCACATCCGCAGGTCGTCGCGATCGTGCTCGACAACCCGCACGTCACCGAGCACGACGTGATCAAGATGGCGGCGGCGCGGCCGGCCGTCCCCGAGTCGCTCGCGAAGATCGCGGCGCACCCGCGCTGGTCGGTGCGCCACGCGGTCAAGCGCGCGCTCGTGCTGAACCCGTCGACACCGCTCGCCGACGCGATCCGGATCGCGACCACCCTGCGTGCACCCGAGCTCGCCGAGCTCGCCGGCGATCATTCGTTGCCGGAGCCACTGCGCACGCACGCGAGCGAGGTGCTCGCGGAGCTGCAGAGCCGGCCGCGCGCGTAGGCGCCTAGCCCTCGACCTTGCTCTTCTTGCGACGGACCACGACCTCTTCCCACTCGCCGTCATCCGCCTTGTCGCCGGCCTTGAGCTCCTTGGCCTTGGTGCCAGCCTCGAGTGCGCCGGCGGCCTTCGGATCCTCGATCTGCTTGTCGTCGTCGACGTTCGACGCCTTCTTGAAGTTCTTGATGCTGCGCCCGAGTGCGTCGCCGATACCGGGCAGCTTGTTGGCGCCGAAGACGACGAGGACGATGAGCAGGATGATGACTAGCTCGCCCATTCCGGGCATGCGGGCTCCTTTGGCTTCGCCGAATGTAGCACCGATTCCACAAAGGCTCGAAAAAGACCTTGAAAACTTGGAGGCAACTTGCCGCGCAGCCTATCTTCGCCGTCATGCGCGCGCTTGCCATCGTGGCCCTGTGCACGACTGCGGCTCACGCCGATCCGGCTGTAACCGCAGGCCCTCAACCCGCCCCACCGGTCGCGACCGTGGCCCCGAGCCTCGACCAGGAGCTCGCCGGCAGACGAATTATTAGGGGCTGCGACGTCGGGGAGAACTGCGTTCGCAGCGCCGACCTGATGCGCGAGTTCGAGGCCGAGGCCTTCCCGCCACCCGGCACGAGTCCGTGGCTCGACGAGCGGGCCGCACCGCGCAGCCGGTTCGAGGCACGCACACGCCGGGTCCACCGGCCCAGCGAGCTGCGCCCCGACCTGGCGTGGCTCGACAAGCTCGAGCTGCCCGACCTGCCGGTCCGCTGGACCGAGACCCTGATCGACTATCTCGTATTCTACAAGGACGACCCGCGCGGCCGCTCGATCATGGCGGGCTGGCTCGCCGCGCAGGGCCGCTACCGCGAGCTGATCGCCGCTCAGCTGCGGAAGGCGAAGCTGCCCGAAGATCTGATGTACGTCTCGATGATCGAGTCGTCGTACGACCCGACGACCAGGTCGTCGGCCGGCGCGGTCGGCCTCTGGCAGTTCATGCCGTCGAGTGGCCACATCTACGGGTTGCGCCAGGATCGCTGGGTCGACGAGCGCCGCGATCCGCTGCGCGCGACCATCGCCGTCACCGACTTCTGGAAGGACCTCTACCAGCGCTTCGGTGACTGGGACATCGCGCTCGCCGCGTTCAACGCCGGCTACGGCGCGCTGCTGCGCTCGATCGCGCGGTTCAACACGAACGACTACTACCAGCTCTGCGAGCTCGAGAACGGGCTGCCATGGGCGGCGTGCCTGTACGCGCCGAAGGTGCTCGCCGCCGCGATCGTCGGTCACAACCGCGCGGCGTTCGGCTTCGACAAGCTCGCCGACAATCGGCCCGAGGCGTGGGCCGAGGTACCGGTGCCCGCATCCGTCTCGCTCTCGACGATCGCGCGCGCCGCGGGTACGACCGCGGACACGATCAAGGATCTCAACCCGCAGCTCCGGCGCGGCCGCACGCCGCCGGGCGAGCCCGGCTACGTCGTGCGCGTCCCGCGCGCCGCCAAGCCCGAGTTCCAGCGCCGGCTCGCCGAGCTGTCGAGTGAGTGGGACGGCATGGACGCGTACGTGATCGCGCACGGTGAGCGCCTCGAGGATGTCGCGACCACGTACGGCATCTCGGTCAGCAAGCTGCGGCGCCTCAACGACATCTCGCGCGACAGCGAGATCGAGGGCGGCACCGTGCTCGTCGTGCCGCGGATCAGTGCCGAGGCGCGCGCGAAGAACCGCGCGAAGGCGAAGGCGAACCTGCGCGCGTCGGGTGTCGATCACCAGGAAGGCGACGAGCTGATCGTCGCGGTGCCCGACAAGAACCTCCAGATCCCGGGCACGCAGCGCGTCTTCTATCGCGTCGTCAGCGGCGACACCCTGACCGGCATCGGGCGCGCGTTCGACGTCCGCGTCTCGCAGCTCGTCGCCTGGAATGGCCTCGACCCCGACGCGAAGCTCCACCCGCGCATGGTGCTCGAGGTGTTCGTGCCGCCCGACTTCGACGCCGAGGCGCACGAGATCGCGCTGCTCGACGAGGATGGTCTCGTCATCGTCAGCCGTGGTACCGACGAGCACCTCGATCAGGCCGAGGCACTGCTCGGCCGCGTGCGCACGCACTACGTCTCCAAGGGTGACGAGAAGCTCGCCGATGTCGCGAAGCGCTACGGCATGGGCTCGCACGATCTCGCGCGCATCAACCGCATCTCGTACAACACCGTGCTCGAGAAGGGGCAGACGATCATCGTCTACCAGGTCTCCGATCCCAAGCGCTCCGAGCGTGCGGAGGAGCAGTGGAAGAAGATGCCGAAGGCGCGGCGGCGCTCGCGGCGCACCTCGCCGGCGCCGAAGGCCGGCGCACGCCGGGCCCCCACCGCCGCGACGCGCGACAAGAGCGCCGACGATTCTGACGGTCCCGTGACGCGGCCCTCGCAGGTCGCAGGAGGCAAGCGATGAGCATGACGCGCAAGCAGTTCCTGGGAACCATGATGGCTGCGGCGGGAGCCGCGATGCTCGCCGGCTGCGGCGGCGACGACGGAGGTGGCGGGGGCGACATCGACGCGAGCACCGGCGGCAGCGACGCTCCATCGGGCGGCGACGACGCCGGCATCGATGCGCTGGTGCAGCGCAGCTGCACGGACAACGGCACGAGCGTGACGATCGGCGGCAATCACGGCCACGTCCTCGTCGTCTCCAAGGCCGACGTCGCGGCCGGCGCGGAGAAGATTTACGACATCACGGGGACCTCGCTCCACTCGCACGAGGTCACCGTGTCCGCGGCGAACTTCGCGATGCTGCAGAGCGATCCGAACAGCTCGCTGTCGTTGACGTCGACGATGGGCGACTCCGATCACACGCACTCGATCACGATCATCTGCGCGTGATGCTATCGTCGCGCCGGAGGCACCCATGACTCGACTCGCACTGGCAGCAATTCTCCTCGCGGCGTGCGGCGGAGACGACGGCGGCACCACCCCGGATGCCGCGATCTCGATCGACGGCAACGCGAACGGTGTCGTCGATGTCACCTGTCCGGCCACGGTGGATGCCATGGTCGTGACAATGAACGGATCCAACACGTTCATGCCGATGACCTCGACGATCTCGGTAAACGGGATCGTGAAGTTCGTGATGTCGAGCGATCACAGTGTCGTGCCCAATCCGATCGCGACGATGACGGACAGCGGAC
>DAIRFU010000124.1:0-13268 GCA_036794935.1 Kofleriaceae bacterium
TCGACCGATGCAGCCGGCCAAGATCCTCGTCGCCGATGACGAGCAGAACCTGCGACGCGTGCTGACCGCGCTGTTGCGGCGCGAAGGTCACGACGTCGTGCAGGCGGCAAGCGGCTCGGAGGCGATCGATCGGCTCGCCGACGTCGACGTGGTGATCACCGATCTCCGCATGCCCGGCGCCGACGGCATGGAGGTGCTGCGCACCGCCGCCAAGAACCACCCGCACCTGCCGGTCATCATGATCACCGCGTACGGCTCGGTCGGCCAGGCGGTCGAGGCGATCAAGGCCGGCGCGTTCGATTACATCGAGAAGCCGTTCGAGCAGGAAGCCATCCGCATCATCGTCGAGAAGGCGATCGGCCAGGCGGCCGCGAACAAGCTCGCGCCGCAGCAGCAGCTCTACGTCACCAGCGAGTCCGAGCAGCGCGGCAAGTTCGGCCTGGTCGGCCAGTCCACCGAGATGCAGTCGATCTTCGCGGTGATCGAGAAGGTCGCCGACACGCCGTCGACGGTGTTGATCACCGGCGAGAGCGGCACCGGCAAGGAGCTCGCCGCCAAGGCGCTGCACGAGGAGTCGAGCCGCAAGCACGGCCCGTTCATCAAGATCAACTGCGCGGCGATCCCCAAGACGCTGATGGAATCCGAGCTGTTCGGCTACGAGAAGGGCGCATTCACCGGCGCGACCTCGAGCAAGCCGGGCCGCTTCGAGCTCGCCGACTCCGGCACGCTGTTCCTCGACGAGATCGGCGAGATCCCGGTCGAGATGCAGGTCAAGCTACTTCGCGCGATCCAGGAGAGCGAGTTCGAGCGCGTCGGCGGGCTGAAGACCATCAAGGTCGACGTCCGCCTGATCACGGCGACGAATCGCGATCTCGAGCAGGAGATCGCGCGCGGCAACTTCCGCGAGGATCTGTTCTACCGGCTCAACGTCGTGCCGCTACAGATCCCGCCGCTGCGCAAGCGCACCGGCGACATCCCGCTGCTCGTGCAGCACATCATCAAGAAGTTCAACGAGCGGCTCAAGAAGACGATCACCGGCATATCCGACGAGGCGCTCGCCACTCTCGAGTCGCACAACTGGCCCGGCAACATCCGCGAGCTCGAGAACGTGCTCGAGCGGACGATCCTGTTCTGCAAGGGCGACCGCATCGAGCGCAGCGATCTCCAGCTCGGGCTCTCCGCCGCGTCGCAGTCCGGCGCCATGACGGTCGACCAGGTCACCGCCGCACCCCTCGAGGACGACATCGACGAGCACGCCGAGATCTCGGGCTCGCTCAAGGAGGTCGTCCGCGCCGAGACCGCGCGCGTCGAGCGCGAGCTGATCGTCAAGGCGCTCGAGGAGACCGGCGGCAACGTGACGCAGGCCGCCCGGCTGCTCAAGATCAGCCGCAAGAGCCTGCAGATGAAGATGAAGGAGTTCGGGCTCCGCGACCGTGAAGGCTAGCTGCCTGCCGACGCTGAAGGTCGCGATCGGGCTCGCGCTCGTGGCCGGGTGCTACCGGAGCGAGCGCACGAACGACGAGCCGATCCGCCGGGCCGCTCCGGCCACGCCGAGCGCCCTCCTCGTCACCACGATCGACCAGGCGGTCGCCGCCAAGGGCACGCACGTGCGCGTGCGCGGCACGGCGGGCCACGAGAAGCTGGGCGACTCGATCCAGATCGGGGACGCGCGCGTGCTCTGCGTCGGCGCCGTGATCCCGGACGCGCGCCTCGGCACCACCGTCGAGGCCGAGGGAACGCTCGCGGTCACCGACCGGTACCAGGCCACGACGAACGCCGACGGCGAGGTCAGCGCCGGCACCGCGCCGGGCACCACGCGCTGGGTGCTCGACAGGTGCACGTTGCGCTGAGCGGCCACTGCGATGCGAGCGGACGAGTGGGCGGGTCGGAGTCATGGCGGCGATTCCAGACGTGATAGGCTGCAAGCAGGGTGCTTCGACCGGTCTGCGTGCTTGCCGTCCTCGGCCTTTGCGGGGACGCCCTGGCCAACCCGGCCTCGATCGTCCCCGGCGGCCGTGATCCCGAGCTCACCGATTCGACGGATCCGGCGAAGCACGTCAACATCGTCACCGAGATCGACTACGCGTACGAGCTCGACAGCTCGACGCTCGTCCGCGAGCGGATCGGCAGCCCGGGTGCGGATCCGCTCGGCGGCGTGCCCACGGTGCGCGATCTCGAGTTCAAGCAGTTCCGCCACACGCTGACCCCGCGCCTGCAGATCGGCGTGTTTCACGACACGTTCGTCACGGTCGCGCTGCCGATCGTGATCAACCAGGCGCGCGAGCTGCACGTGATGGACGCGGGCAATCGCGCCGGGTCGACAACGGTCGCCGACGGGCTCGTGCCCGAGGCCGGGTTCGACGCACGGGATCCGGGCACGCGCACGCCGGGCGACCTCCTGTTCCGCGGCACGAACCGGCACGGCCTCGACCAGATCCACCTCGGGCTCGGCGCCGCGCTGATGAACCAGCTCGAGGATGACACCAAGCCGACGTGGAAGCTCGGCGCCGAGGTCCGGCTCGCGGTCGGCACGATCATGAAGCTCGACCCGATGGCGCCCGAGGCGAACAAGGGCGTGTCGTGCGGCGTCCACGAGCTCAAGCTATGGACCTCGTTCGCGCGCAAGCTCGGCTGGGCCGAGCCGTGGGTCGAGCTGTGGTGGCTCGTGCCGCTCACCGGCAAGAGCGACTCGCTGTTCGACGATCCGGGCTACGGCGCGACGAACACGCAGAGCACCCAGCAGGCCGGCGTCGCGTCGGGGCTCGAGATCTTCGCGCTCGACAACAAGGCCGAGCAGACGCGGATCAGCATCGATGTCGGCAACCGGGTCGTCTCGCACTTCGAAGGCCGCGAGTACACCGAGATGTGGGAGGTGTTCGCGCTCGCCGGCGACAGTCGCGGCACCGGCCCCCTGATCCTGGACGCCGATCCGACCACCACGGGGGTCCAGCCGATCAGCCATCCCGGCATCTCGAACATCGAGAACTACCTCGAGCTCGCTGGCCGGTTCGCGCTGCGTGCGCAGATCGGCCCACACGTACGCTTCGCGGTGGCCGCCGACCTGGTCTGGAAGACGGACCACGCGATTTCATTCGCAGATGCCGGCGTCGACCGCGACGACGACGGTGACCTGGTCAACCCCGGGACCGACGAGGTCAACCCGCTGCACGCACAACCGATCGACCTGGTTGGCCACCGCTATCGATCGGTCGACGGCTTCGACGTCGTGATCGGCGTCAGCGGCCAGGTACTCTTCTGATCCGCTTCTATAAGGGGCCGCCGGCCGGGCGTGGACTGTCGCAGATCGACTCCCTGGGCTACCATTCGTGCTAGTGCTCGCTCGGCGCATCATTGCTATCTCGCCGGACAAGGCCTTCGGCAAGCAGATCGCGACCGCGCTGAAGGCGGCGGGAGGGACCGTCGAGCTCCACCAGCGCATCGACGAGCTCGCGAAGGGTGAGCTCGCGGCCGCGCTCGTCGTGCTCCATGTCGAGGGCGAGCTCGCGACCGCGATCGCCGAGATCCTGCCGCGCCTCGCCGACGGCGCGAAGGTGATCGGGATCCTGCCGCGCTCGAACCTCACCGCGCTCGTCGACATCATGCAGTCGTCGGATCGAATCGCCGGGATGATGTTCGCGGAGAACTTCGACTCGCGTCAGCTGTCCGCGATGGCGACGCGCGCGATCATGGGCGACATCTTCGGCCTGGAGAAGGTGATCAGCTGGGGCACGCTCGTACACAGCCAGCTGGTGGGCGACTACCAGGAGAAGTCGCTGTGCATCTCGCAGATCTCTTCGTTCGCCGAGCTGATGGGCGTGCGACGCAAGTACCGCGAGGCGATCGAGCAGTGCGTCGACGAGATGCTGATGAACGCGCTCTACGACGCGCCCGTCGACGAGCAGGGCAAGCAGATCTTCTCCGAGATCCCGACGCGCACGCGGATCTCGCTACGCGTCGAGCAGAAGGTCGTCGTCCAGTACGCGTGCGACGGCAAGCAGTTCTCGGTCTCGGTGCGCGACGCGTTCGGCACGCTCGAGCGCAACACGGTGCTGCGCTACCTCCACAAGTGCCTGCACGCCGAGCAGCAGATCGATCGCAAGGCGGGCGGCGCCGGGCTCGGCCTGTACCTGATGGTGAACTCGGCGAGCACGGTCTACTTCAACGTGCTGCCGGGCGTCGCGACCGAGGCGACGTGCGTGTTCGATCTCGAGACGCCGAAGCTCCAGGTCGAGCGGTTCGGCTTCTTCCACGAGAAGATCGATGCCGGTGGGAGACTCGCCGCCGGCGCGTCGCGCCGGTTGCCGTCCACCGGGCATCCCGTCGAGCGCCGCCGTGCGGCCGCTCCTCCCCCGCGGCCGCGCGGCCTGATCGCGGCGCTCTCGATCGCGATCGTCGCGGTGCTCGCGCTGGTCGGCGTCGCCGCGTACCCGCGCATCTTCCCGGACAAGCCGACCGCGAAGGTCACGTTCACCACGGTCCCGAAGGGCGCGACAATCGAGATCGAGGGCCGCAACGAGGGCACCGCGACCGACGGCACGCTCGTGCGCGACCTCGAGGTCGGCCGCGCGTATCCGGTGGTCGCGCGGCTCGATGGGTACGAACCGAGGACCGCGGTCGTCCAGCCGCAGACCGGCGGCAGCCAGGTCACGTTCGAGCTCCAGGCACGCACCGCGACGGTATTTCTCGACACCGAGCCGCCGGGCGCGACCATCACGATCGACGGCACGCCGATCGGCACCACGCCGGCGTCGATCACCACCCTGCAGCCCGACACCACGGTGTCGTACACGATCGAGAAGACCGGCTACCGCAGCACGAACGGCACGCTCGACGTGCCCGGACCGGGCAAGGAGGTCCGCATGGTGCTGCCGCTCGTGATCTCCGACGATCTCGCACGCATCAAGCTCGTGTCCGAGCCGCTCGGCGCGAAGGTGCTCCAGAACGGACAGCCCCTCGCCGGCGTGCACACGCCCGCCGAGGTGATCGTCGAGGCGGGCAAGGTCCAGAAGTTCATGCTGACGCTGCCCGGCCGCGTACCGGCGATCATCGATCCGTTCACGCCGCCACGCGGCTCGGTCGGCATCGTCAAGACCGCGAAGCTCGTGCCCGGCACCACGCTCGCCCTCGCGGCCTCGATCCCCGGCAAGCTCACGGTCACCGGCGCGCCGCACTGCAAGGACCTCGCATCGCCCGCCGAGTGCATTCTCGCGCCGGGCACCTACACCGTCGAGCTCACCGCGCCAGGCGTCAAGACGAGCCGCAAGGTCAAGGTCGGCAAGAAGCCGGTCTCCGAGCGCTTCGACCTCGGCTACGTCGAGGCCGCCGATGGCAAGCAGATCATGATGGGCGGCAAGGCCAACCGCAGGGTGCTGCTCGAGGCCGGGACTCGCACCGTCACCGTCGCCGACGAGGCCGGCACGCATAGCGTGCAGGTCCGCGTGAAGTCGGGTGCGACCGTGGTCGCCAAGTAGGCGGCACACCAGGCGAAGTGATGGCCTGTGAGCGAGCGGTCACGCCGCACGCGGCCCGGTCCGGTATGCTGGCGCGCGATGAAGCTCGCGTTCGCCGCCGTGCTCGTACTCGCCGCTGAGGCGAGTGCCGCGCCGTCGTTGACGCTGACGTACTCGAGCGATCCGTACCCCGGCATCCACCGCGAGACCTGGTCGGACATGAACCCGGCCGCGCCGGTGCGGATCCGGCTGGTCCGCATCGACCTGTCGTCCTCCGAGATCGCGCTCTACGCGACCAAGGAGGCCGACCGCGGGTTGACGACGACCGACTACGCGGCGCGGACCGGCGCCCAGGTCGCGATCAACGGCGATGCGTTCGCGGTCAACGGATACCGCCCGCGCGGGCTCGCGGTGGGCGACTCGAGCGTGTGGTCGAACACCGCCGACGATGCGCGAAGCGCCGTGTTTCACGTACGTCGCGTCGGCGAGCGCACGATCGGCGGCATCCTCGCCGACGGCGTGGTCGCGCCCGAGGATCTGCCCGAGGGCACCGAGGGCGTGCTGTCGGGCCGCCCGTTGCTCGTGCGCCAGTCGCAGGTCGCGTCCGATCAGTTCGACTGCGATGACCCGGTATCGATCGACTGCCAGGTCGCGCCACGCACCGCGCTCGCGGTGTCGCCCGACGGCAACACGCTGTGGCTCGCCGTCGTCGATGGCTGGCAGAGCGTGTCGCACGGCATCACGCTACCCGACCTCGCCGAGTTCTTGCGCCAGCGCGGCGCCGGCATGGCGATGGCGCTCGATGGCGGTAGCTCGTCGACGCTCGTGCTCGACGGCACGATGATCAGCAGCCCCTCCGACGGCGTCGAGCGCACGGTCGCCAATCACCTCGCGGTCAAGTACGGCATGCTGCCCAAGGGCGAGCTGTATGGCCTCATCTGCAAGCACAGCGTGATCGACTGCGGGACCGACACGCCGAGCCGCAAGCTCTCCGGCGCGACCGTGATCCTCGACGACGGGCGCACGATCACGACCGACACGACCGGCGGCTACGACTTCGTCTCGGTGACGCCGCGGCTCGCATGCGTCACAGTGAAGAAGGCTGGCTACCTGACGAAGACGCAGTGCCGCCAGGTCGAGTCCGGCATCATCACCTACAACTCGGTGGCGATGTGGGAGGGCACCGATATGCCGGATGCGGGCGTCGGCGAGGATGCCGGGATCACGGTCGACGGCTCGATCGCGGGCGACGCACAGACCGGTGACGCTGGCAACGGCTTCGATGGGCCCGGCGGCGGCTGCTGCGACAGCGGCCGCGATCGGCCCGACGCCGTGCTCGTGGCCCTCGTGGCTTTCTTCTGGTGCCGCCGTCGCGGTACAAACGCGTAGGGGACGTGAGTACAGTCCATACGCAGCTACTTACCGACGACGCGAGCGGGCTCCTGCTCGAGCGCTCGTTTCGGATTCGCGTCGTGTCCGGCCCGGACCAGGGCAAGGAGCACATGCTCGACGAGGGCACGACGATGGTCGGCACCCACGCCGACAACGACGTCGTGCTGACCGACGCGACGGTCTCGCGCTACCACCTCGAGATCCGCGTCCGCCGCGACGGCATCGAGGTCCGCGATCTCGAGACCACGAACGGCACGAAGCACGGCGGCGCGCGCATCGGCAGCGTCGTGTTGACCGTCGCCGCGCGGCTGCGACTCGGCAAGCACACCGAGGTCGATGTCGAGCCCGTCGATACCAGCGTCGATCTCGGCGAGTTCGGCGGCGATCGGTTCGGCGACGTGCTCGGCACGACCTCGCCGATGAAGCGGCTGTTCGCGCTGCTCGCGAAGGCGGCGCCGACCGAGGCGACGATCCTGCTCCAGGGCGAGACCGGCACCGGCAAGGAGGCGATCGCCGAGGCGGTGCACCACCACAGCCGGCGCACGAAGGGACCGTTCATCGTCGTCGACTGCGGCTCGATCCCGCACGAGCTGATCGCGTCGGAGCTGTTCGGCCATGCCAAGGGCAGCTTCACCGGCGCCGGCGCCGACAAGCAGGGCCTGATCGAAGCGGCGAACCACGGCACGCTGTTCCTCGACGAGATCGGCGAGCTCGCGCTCGATCTCCAGCCGCAGCTGCTCCGCGTGCTCGATCGCCGCCAGGTCCGCCGCGTCGGCGAGACCCAGTCGGTCGACGTCGACATCCGCGTGATCGCGGCGACGCACCGCGATCTGCGCGCGATGGTCAAGGCCGGCCAGTTCCGCGAGGATCTCTACTATCGCCTCGCGGTCGTCGCGACCTACGTGCCGCCGCTGCGCGAGCGCAAGGCAGACATCCCTGCCCTCGCGACCTGGTTCGCCGAGAAGATGGGCCGCGGCAGCTTCGCGCAGTCGCCGGCGCTGCTCGAGCAGCTGCAGCACCACGAGTGGCCGGGCAACGTGCGCGAGCTGCGCAACGTGGTCGAGCGCGCGCTGTCGCTCGGCGATTCCGCACTCGCCGACCTCGGCGACCCGGGTGGCACGCGGCCGCCCGCCGCCGATGATGGTGCGCCACGCCACGCGAACAGCGCCGATGTCCTCGACATGCCGTTCAAGGAGGCGAAGGCGCAGCTGGTCGAGGCGTTCGAGCGTGACTACCTGTCCGCGCTGCTCGCCCGCCACCACGGCAACATCTCGCGCGCCGCGGCCGAGGCCGGCATCGATCGCAACTACATCCACCGCCTGGTCAAGAAGTACGGACTCGAAGTCGACCGCAGCTAGCCATGCGTGCGCTCTGGCTGGTCGCGCTGTTGATCGCTTGCAAGGGCAACTCCGAGCCCGCGCCCGGTGCCGGGTCGGCGCGGCCCGCGGTCGCGATCGACTGGAGCCGCTGCGAGAAGGCGCTCGCGAAGGCCGCCGCTGCACCGCTCGCCGCACGGCCGCAGCTCGTGCTCGACGGCTGCCAGGTGTGCGGCGGCGACTGGGCGCCGCTGCTGCAGTGGAACATCGAGCCGGCCGCCGGTGGGCCGAAGCGCGAGCAGATCGAGCAGCGGATGGTCGCGTGCAATGCGTTCTGCACCGGCGACAGCAAGCTGAAGTTCATGGCGGGCGTCGACAAGGCGCGCGGGCAAGGCGTCGATACACCGTGGCGGCGGCTCGCCGACACGTGCAAGGACAAGGTCGACGCCTCTGCCGATCACCGCTTCACGAGCGCACCCTACTTCGCGCTCGATCGGATCGCGCGCGCGGTCGCCGGCCACGGTGGCGCGATCGCAGACAAGCTGGCCGCGCTCGAGCTGCCGCTGCCGGCGCTCACCGTGAGCGGCGCCGGCGTCGTGTTGCCCGATGTCGACGTGGTCTCGGCGAAGACCGGCGTGCTCGCGATCACGGTGCTCGGTGAGGCGATCCACGTCGGGCGCCTGCCGCGCGCCCGCCTCGGCGCCGCGGGCATCGCCGTGGAGCTTCCCGCGCCGGGCTATCCGGGCGACGCGGTCGCGCTCGATCAGCTCGCCGCAACGTTGACCGAGCTCCTGGCCGGCGACCCCACGCAGTCGATCACGCTGCTCGCGCCGCACGCGATGCCGGCGCAGAACGTCGTGCCGATCGTCGCCGCCGCGTCGGCCCTCGCGCCGGTCTATCTCGCCGCGACGGCGGCCGAGTCGCCCGATGGCTGGCCGCTCGTCGGCGCGATTCCGATCGCGGTCGCCGCCGGAAAAGACATTCAGGTGACCGACGAGATGACCGTTCAGAACCTCGCTCGGGACCTGGCCGCTCGCGCGGCTCGCAAACAGCACCGCGTTGGTGTAACCAAGCCGTAGTGCAGTACGACCTGGTCGTCATCGGCGGCGGTATCACGGGCGTCGGCATCGCGCGCGACGCGGCGCTGCGCGGCCTCAAGGTCGCCCTGTTCGAGAAGGGCGACTACGCGTCGGGCACGTCGTCGAAGTCGAGCAAGATGATCCACGGCGGCTTGCGCTACCTCGAGCACGGCGAGATCGGCCTGGTCTTCGAGTCCGTCTCCGAGCGCCGCGTCCAGACACGCGTCGCACCGCACCTGGTCCGCCCGCTGCCGTTCTTGATCCCGATCTACAAGGGCGTGCGGCCCGGCTTCGAGATCATGAACGTCGGCCTCTGGCTGTACGACTCGCTCGCGCTGTTCCGCGCGCCGAAGATGCACAAGGCGTTTCGCGGCACGAAGGCGGCGCTCGCGCTCGAGCCGCAGCTCCGGCCCGAGGGCCTGCGCGGCGCGCTGGAGTACTACGACTGCGCGACCGACGACGCGCGGCTCGTCCTCGAGAACGCGCTCGACGCGCAGGCGCTCGGCGCCGCGTGCCACACGTACACCGAGGTGCTGCGGTTCGAGCGTCGCAATGACGGCCGGATCACCGGTGTCGTCGTCCGCGACCGGCTGACCGGCACGACCTCGACGGTGACCTCGCGCGCGGTCGTGCTCGCGGCCGGCGCCTGGACCGACGAGATGATCCGGCGGTTCGAGATCCCGATGGACCGGCCGCTGCTCCGGCGCACCAAGGGCGTGCATATCGTGCTGCCGCGCGAACGGCTGCCGCTCGCGCGCGCGATCACGTTGATCTCGCCGATCGACGGCCGCGTGATGTTCGCGCTGCCGTGGCGCGACCGTAGCGTGCTCGGCACGACGGACACCGACTTCGCGGGCACCGCCGACGAGGTCGCCGCCGATGCGGCCGACGTCCGCTACCTGTGCGACAGCGGCAACGGCTACTTCCCGGGCGCGAACCTGACCCCCGACGACGTGATCGCGACCTGGGCCGGGCTGCGCCCGCTGATCGCGGCACCGCCGAACGTCGACGAGTCCGAGATCTCCCGCGAGCACGAGGTGTTCACGAAGAGCGACGGCCTCGTGATCATCGCCGGCGGCAAGCTGACGACGTATCGCCGGATGGCGCGCGAGGCCGTCAACAAGACGCTGCATCTGCTCGAGGAGCTCGGCTCGCTCGACGGCATCACCGTCAAGCGCGAGAGCACGAAGACGCGCGCGCTGCCCGGCGCCGTCGGCGTCGAGCCGGCGGATCTCGAGGGCGTCGCCGCGGTCGGCCGCCGGCTGATCGCGGAGCACGGGCTCGACGTCGACACCGCGACGCACCTGTGCGGCGTGTACGGCGCACGCGCGATCGAGCTCGGCGCGATGATCGCCGCCGATCGGTCGCTCGGCGAGCGCATGGATCGCGAGCTGCCGTACGTGTGGGCCGAGGTCGACTTCGCGGCGAAGCGCGATCTCGCGCGCACCGTCGAGGACGTGCTCGCGCGTCGCGTGCCGCTCTTGCTCACGTCGCGCGACCAGGGGCTCGGCCTGTGCGAGCGCGTCGCCGGCCGGCTCGCGGAGATCCACGGCTGGGACGAGGCAGCGCTCGCGCGCATGATCGGGGAGTACCGGGCGGAGGTCGAGCTCAGTCGCCGCTGGCGGCACGGCTGAACCTCGATGAGCGAGGCGCTACTCCAGAGCTTCGGCATCTACGGCGCCTCGTTCACGGTCGCGTTCATCGCCGGGCTGTTCCCGCTCGTCAGCATCGAGCTGTTCCTCATCGGGCTGGCCGCACTCGCGGCGCCGACGTTCGAGTCGCTCCTGCTGTGCTGCCTGCTCGCCACCGTGGGCCACCAGATCGCGAAGACGCTGACCTACTACGCCGGCGTCGGCGCGCTCGAGCGGGGGCGGCTGAAGGCCAAGCTCGACAAGATCCGGCCGCGCATCGACAAGTGGAACAAGGCGCCGCACCTCATCCTGCTGCTCGCCGGCACGTTCGGCATCCCGCCGCTCTACGTGATCGCGTTCATCGCCGAGCCGCTGATGCGGATCCGCATCCTGCCGTTCACCGCGATCGTGCTCGTCACCCGGTTCGGGCGCTTCGTCGTGGTCGCCGCGATCCCGCTGCTCGTGTGACCCGGATCAGGTGCGCCGCATGTGGTGCGGCGCGATCGCCGGCAGCTCGAAGAAGAACCGCGAGCCGCGGCCGGGCTGGCTGACGATGCCGATCCGGCCCTTGTGCGCCTCGATGATGCGCCGGCTCGAGTACAGCCCGAGCCCGTGGCCGTGCGGGCCCTCGCCCGGGCGCGCGCGTCGATAGCGATCGAACACGAAGCGTGCCTCGTCGCCGGTGAGCCCGGGGCCGGTGTCGATCACCGACACGCACGCATGCACGCCGCGTGCATCGAGCCGCACCGTGACCGGCGCGAGCTCGCCGCTGAACTTGAGCGCGTTGTGGACGAGGTTCGTGACCACGCGCTCGAGGCGAATCTCGTCGCCCTGCACGAACAGCACGTCGCGGATCTCGAGACGCACGCGGCCGCGGTCCGCCGTCGGCACCGCGCGGCCGACCGAATCGCGCAACAGCCGCGACAGGTCGATGCGATCGAGCCGCAGCTCGAGCCTGCCGGCGTCGGCCGAGGCCATGTCGAGCAGGTCCGACAGCAGGTTGTCGATGTACCCCGCATTCTGGGCGATGCGCTCGAGGCCGCGCCGCAGCGCGGGCGTGATCCGCTGCCCGAGGCGTTGCTCGATCTGCATGGCCTCGAGCGTGATGATCGTCAGCGGGTTCTTGATGTCGTGCGCGAGCGTGGCGACATCGTCATCCTCGACCTGCGTACGTGCTCGCCGGGTCGCCTCGCGCGCCTTGTCCGCGAGCTCGTCGCGGGTACCGGCCGCGAGCACCGGCGTCGGCTCGTCGTCGTCACCTGCGAGCTCGCCATCCCGCGTGGGATCTCCCGGCGCGGGCGGCTCGATGGTTCTCGGCATGTTCGGCTATTGTCGCGCCGAAACTCGGAGATGAAAACCGAGTAAGCGTGGCTACATCTGCCCACGCATCGCCACACGATCTAGAACGTAACCGGGCTCGCCTCGAGATGTGCCTGCGTATCGACGGTCCCGCGGCCGAGCGCGCCCGACGCGTTCGAGCCCCAGCAGGAGACGGTGCGATCGGCGAGCAGCGCGCACGCGTGGGACGAGCTCGCCGCGATCGCGAGTGCTCCGGTCACGCCAGAGATCTTCCTCACGACGCGGCTGCGGGTATCGACCGACCAGCAGCGAGCGCTGCCATCGGCGATCCGCGCGCAGTTGTCGGTCACGTAGTCGACGCGGGTGAGGCCCGGCCACGGGGTGTCGAGCTTGCAGCGGTCGCCCGCCTGCAGGCACTGCAGCTTGCCGGTCTTCGTCACCACGCACAGGCCGACGTCGAACGCGAGGTGCCGCGCGGCGGGCAGGCGGAGCACCTCGATCGGCAGCAGCGCGGGCGTCGCCGGCTTCGGCGCCGCAGCGACGGGCCGGCGAGGTGTGGCCTTCGCGCGCTTGCCACGCCTCGGCGGTCTGGCCCGGGCGGCCTTCGTCGGGGGGACCTTCGGTACCGCCGCCGCGCACCACGTCGCCGGACCGGCACACGCCACGCTGCCATCGCGGCGCAGGCCGCAGACCTCGTCGCCGGCGGATGCGATCTCGACGACGTCGGTCAGCGCGGTGCGCACCGGCACGCGATCCGCGCCCCAGAACCACACCGTACCGTCCTCCTCGAGCGCACCGTTCGCGGTCAGCGCGGCGACATGATCGAGGCCGCGCGCCGGCGTCGGCACCCGCGTCGCACGTTCGCCACCGCTCAGCCGCACGTGGCCCTTGACGTCGATGTTGCCCCAGCACACGAGCGAGGCGTCGTAGAGCGTCGCGCACGACGCGGACCCGACCGCGAACAGCCGCTTCGCGCGCGCGAGCCCCGGCGCTGCGGTCGGCTTCAACAGATCGTCGTCCTCGCCGAAGTTGATCCGGCCCCAGCACGTCACCGACTCGTCGTCGAGTAGCGCGCACGCGTGCGCGGCGCCGAGCATGATG
>DAIRFU010000709.1:0-3661 GCA_036794935.1 Kofleriaceae bacterium
GGTCCGGCCGTCGTCGAGAAGGCGCTCGACGCGCCGGTGCGCGGCACCCAGCTCGCGGCGATCAGCGCGGCACCGTACGTCGAGGCGCGGCCGGAGCTGCTGCCCGCGCTCGCCGAGCTCGCGAGCAACCCGGATCGGCGCACCGCGATCCCGGCCGCCCTCGCCGCGCGCGCGATCGCCCGCGAGCTCGCGCACCGCGACCTCCCCGACGACATCGCGAGCGATGACGTGATGCGCTGGCGCGCGCTCTTCGATCAGATCGCGCAGGCCGAGCCGCGCTTCATCGAGGTCCGCGTGCTCGCGCTCGACACCGTGTCGTCGCTCGCGCAGACGCTGGTCTCGACCAGCATCGGCTTCGATCTCGCGGGTGCGCTCGACGATCCAGATCCGGCGTTGCGCGCCGCCGCGGTCGCGCTCGTGCCGCGGCCGACGCCCGCCCCGCTGCGCGCGCCGCTCGCCGACGCGATCCAGAACGACGCCGATACCACGGTCGCGCTCGCCGCGGCCCAGGCGCTGTGCGGTGACGGCCGCGATCCGGCGCTCGGTCTGCTCGGTGCCCGCGGCCTCGCGCGCGTCAAGAAGCTCGTCGCGGGCAAGCCGCTGCACGTGACACGCGACGCGCGCAAGTGCCTCGTGCGCTGAGCGGATCGCGATCAGCGCAGCGCACGCGGCTCGCCGACATCGACGATCCACAGCCGGTCGTCGGCCAGCTCGTGCTCGCGCCAGTACGCGCGCAACGAGGCGGGTGGCTCGCCGATCGCCTCGTCGGTGAGCCGGAACGTGCCCCAGTGCATCGCGAGCAGGTGCCTGGCGCCGAGCGCCTCGAAGCCACGCGCCGCCTCGGTCGGATCGACGTGCTGCGGCTCCATGAACCAGCGCGGCGAGTAGCCGCCGATCGGCAGCATCGCCCAGTCGATCGGGCCGACGCGCGCCGCGATCTCCGCGAAGTGATCACCGAACGCGGTATCGCCCGAGTGATACGCGGTGCCCTCGCGCGCGCGGACGACGAAGCCGCCCCACAGCGTCGCGTTCTTGTTCCACGGCTCGCGCATCGACCAGTGGCGCGCCGGCACCAGCGTGATCGCGAGGCCATCGACCTCGTGGGTCTGCCACCAGTCGAGCTCGACGACGTTCGGGTGGCGCACCCGCCTGCCGTTGCCGAGCGGCACGATGTAGAGCGGTGCATCGCCGAGCCGCACGAGCGTCGGCAGATCCATGTGATCGCGGTGATCGTGGGTGACGAGCACGATGTCGATCGGCGGCATCGCCTCGAGCGCGACGCCGGGTGGCACCAGGCGCGGCACGACGCCCGAGATCTTCGTCGACCAGATCGGATCGGTGACGACGAGCTTGCCGCCGAGGCGCAGCGCCCACGTCGCGTGGCCGATCCACACGGCGACCGGATCACCGCTCGCGAGGGCCGCGGCGCCATCGGTCTGGACGCCCGGCCGGAGCGCGTCGAGCGCGGCGAAGTCCTCGCGGCGGGGCTCGCTCCGGCGCAGCACCTTCCAGCGCAGCATGTCGGCGGGCCCCCGCGCCGGGCGGGTCGCGCGGTCGTCGAAGCGAGCCATCTACGCGAGCCCGTGCGGGCCGTCGCCGAGCCCGAGCGCGCGCGCGACCTCGGCGTACGCGGCGCGGCGAAACGCGGTGACCTCGCCGGCCGCGGTCAGCTCGGCGAGCGTGTAATCGGCCTCGTCGGGGACGAACAGGCGATCCCAGCCGAGCAGCTGCGGTCCCGCGGGCCGGTCGGCGATCTGGCCCTGGCACACGGCCGAGATGATCGAGATCTCGCTCGCGCCGGCCGGCCGCACCGCGATGCGCAGCTGGATCTGCGTCGGCGTCTCGCGCCACCACTTGCAGAACCGGTTCTCGTTCTCGGAGTCGAGCTCGAGGCGCAGGCTCTTGCCCTCCATCGTCGTCAGGTCGGCGGCCTCGGCGAAGCACGCGGACGCGGTCCGGTGCGCGAGCACCTTGTCGCGCGCCTTGTTCTCGGGCTCGGGCGCGCTGGTCGCGAACCCGGTCTGCAGCGCCTCGACGACGAGCTCGATGCTCGGGATGATGCTGCGGATCACCGCGGCGAGAAGCTCGTTACCGTCGATGAAGATCACGGGCACGGCGCGAACCTAGCAGACTCTCGTTCGCACCTGTAACACGCGGCGCCACAGGGTAGCCCCCACGAGCCAGTGGTTGCTCGTGGTTACCGCGTGGCGCGTCGCTTGCTGACTGGGCGAGCCGCTATGCAAAAGGAGCTACGCATGATGTCGACCCGGATGATGTTTCTCTTGTGCGGCGCGCTGACGCTCGGTGCGTGCGCCGCAGAGATCGGGGGCGAGGACCTCGATCCGGCGGGCACGAACGGTGACGAGCAGTGGTGGGACGAGGGGCCGCGCGCCCAGGACGTCGCCTCGGACGTCGATGCCGTCGAGGTGACGATTCCGGACGAGGAGGTCGGCGAGATCTACGCCGGCCGGCCGACGTTCCAGCTGCCGTTCCCGTGCGGCCAGGTGTGGGCAGGCCAGACGCGCTCGAACCACAGCCCGCAGCGCTCGGTCGACTTCAACCGCGCGGACGACTACGGCGACAGCGTCGTCGCGGCCGCCGGCGGCACCGTCACCCGCGTCGGTAACGAGGGCAACACGAGCTACGGCCGCTGGATCGAGATCGCCCACGGCGGCGGCTGGCGGACGCGCTACGCACACCTGTCGGCGCAGCTCGTCAGCGTCGGGCAGAACGTCAAGCGCGGGCAGACGATCGGCCGCGTCGGCAGCACCGGCGGCTCGACGGGACCGCACCTGCACTTCGAGGAGCGCCTCAACGGCTCCGCGGTGAGCGCGCAGTTCAACGGCCACACGGCGCTCTACTTCGGCACGCGGAACTACACGAGCCAGAACTCGTGCGGCACGAGCGGCGGTGATGTCGTCGGCCGCGTCAACACGGCGGGCGCGTCGCTGCGGATCCGCGCGGGCGCGAGCACGTCGACGAGTGCGGTCGGCACGGTCGCCGACGGCGCGTACGTGACGATCACGTGCCAGAAGCACGGCCAGACGATCAGTGGCACGTACGGGACGTCGAGCCTGTGGGACAAGATCAGCGGCGGCTACATCGCCGACGCGTACGTCTCGACCGGCTCCGACGGCCAGGTCGCGCCGACCTGCAACTGAGCGCGCGATCAGCGGCAGCCGTCGTCGTTGCCCGCGCTCGCGACCACGCAGCCGTCGGGGCACACCATGCGATCGACGCCGACACCACTGGCGCAGCGATACAGGCTCTGCGGATCGCCGTCGAGCTTGTCGCCGCCGCAGTAGAAGCCGCCGTCCATGCAGGTGCCGCCGCCGCCGCGACACGTATCGTCGAGCGTGGGCTGCACGACGCAGCCCGACGCGCACGCACCGCGCGCGAGCGGCACGCCACCGCCGTTGCATTGATAGAGCGTGTCGGGATCGCCGGCGAGCTTGTCGCCGCCGCAGTACAGCGCGCCCGCCTCGCACGTCGCGATCGGTGCAAGCTCGATCGTCAGCCCGACGTGCGCGCCCGCCTCGACGGTGGCCTGCGCGGCGTCGGTGCCGAGCACGACGCCGGCGAACTTGCCCACGACGACGATGCCGACCTCGAGCGCACCGCTGCCCGCCAGCTCGATCGCGGTGGTGAGCGGCAGCTCGCT
>DAIRFU010000710.1:0-3660 GCA_036794935.1 Kofleriaceae bacterium
CCGCGACGGAGCCGACGTCGTGATCCTCGAGCCGATCCTGCCGACGGTGCTGAGCGTGCGGCGGTTGCCGAACGCCGATCCGGCGCTCGTCCGCGCATACGGCGGCGATCCCGAGCGGCATCGCGCGCTCGGCCTCGTCACGTGCGACCAGGACGATCCGACCTACGTCGCGCTCGACGAGGCGACGAAGCACGCGCAGGTCGACGTGATCTTCGCGAAGAGCTTCTACGCCGGCGCCGCGCACGCGAGCGGGCGGCTGTCGGGCGAGATCCTCGGCGTGCTCGCGGCGGCCGAGCCCGAGGCGATCGAGCACGCGCTCGAGGCCCTCGTCCGCTGCCTGGCCCACGATGCGTGCTTCTACGACGCCGATGGCAAGGGGACCGTGACCGTGTTCCCGCACGTGATCGCGTCGCTCGGCGAGTACCTGTCGCGCGAGGCGGGCCTGCCGCCCGGCGAGCCGATGGCGTACCTGGTCGCGCCACCGCTCGAGGCATCGATCGCACTCGATGCCGCGCTCAAGGCCGCGGACGTGCGCGCGGTCAAGGTGATGACGCCGCCGACCGAGACGAACTTCGCGGCCGCGTGGCTGACCGGCACACTCGACGAGTGCGAGGCAGCGGCGGTCGCGTATGCGGCGGCTGTCGTCGACGTTGCCGCGGCGCCGAAGCGATGAGGTGACTCGCCGTCGTGCTCGCTCTGGCCCGCCTCTCCCGCCCTTCGTGGCCGATCGGCAGCCCTACTTGATCGTGGACGCGCCGATCCCGAGGGCCTCGTCGAGCGCTCCCTTGAAGGCGGACGCCTCCGCTTTCCAGCTCGCGACCTTCGCCAGCTGTTCGTCGGTACGATCCTTCATCACGACCGAGCGCTGATCGACGTCGTCTTCATTCACCGTGAAGACGATCCTGCCCTCCTGGACCTCGTACCCCGAGAAGTCAAACGTGCCGCGCGCGTCGGCATCGGAGGCACGGTTGCAAAGGTAGTAGACCGCCTCCTGGCCAGCACTCGGCACCGTCTCGGCCAACCCGGCCGGTCCACCCGGGAAGGCCGACGCTACGTTCGACATCACGTACTCGCCGGCGAGCTCCTCGCGCTTCGCCTGGGCCGCGTCCCCTTGCTCCTGTTCCTGCCTACCGAGCTGCGCTGCTGCATCGGCTTGAACAAGGAAGTTCGACACCGACGCCTCTGCCTGCGCAGCCGCGCCGATGTTCGTGCCGTTCTTGCCGTCCTTCTTTGCCTGCTCCTGGACCTTCTTCGCGGCATCCGTAACGGCCGCCTTCTTGGCTTCGAACTGAACGAGCAGGAGCGTGAACTTGCCGATCTGATTGGCGAGCTGAGCCTGGAGAGCCTGAACCCTCGCCGCCGTGATCTCCGCGTACTTCTCGGTGATCTGCGCGTTGAGCGATTGCACCTTGCCATTCGCAGCCGCAATCCGGCCGCTGTAGCTCGTCATCCATTCCGCGAGCGCGCCCTCGAGTCCCTCGACGCCCATCTCCTTGGCTTTTCCACCAATCGTCTTGGCGCCCGTCGTGTGACGCAGACCGTCCGTCCTGTGGTCGATGTGGGTTGCGGCCAGCGACTCCGCCTTCTTGCCGAGATTCGTGAGTGCCTCGTTTGCGATTTCCATTCCGGCCCCGCTCGTCCCACCGGTCGCGAGCGAGAACGCGGTCTCGACGACCGCCTTCACGGTTCCGATCGTGGCCTTCGCCGCCGCGAGATCCGCGTTGATGGCCGCCACCTGGCCCTGCGCGGCCTGCTGTTCGTCGGTGTCTTGAAAGTTTGGTGGCGGGAGCTTCATCGCGTCCGTCTCGTTCGCCACCTGGTCGAACGTGATGCCCGCACTGCTCGCAATCGCCCCGATCCCCGCCGTGGCGCTCGAGGCCGTGTTTTGCATGTCCGCGATCGCGGACTTGAGGTTGTCGATCGCGTCGGCCAGCAGTGGATTGTTCTGCTTCTCGGCTTCGATGTCGTGCTTGGCATCCGCTCCTGTCACGAGCAGATTCTGCTGCTTGATCACATCGACGGTTGCCTCGAGCCTGACGAAGTCCTCCTGGAGCTGACGATAGGACTGCGAGAAGAACGTGTGCTGGAAGCTTTGCCTGCTCGCGCTCTTCTGGAACGAGTTGAGCTGAGACGCGACTGCCGTGTTATGCGCGATCGCGTTGCTCGCCTCGGTGTACGGGACGAAATGCTGGCCGTACGCGGTGACCGAGTCCTGGCCTTCCTTGTTCGCCGCGGCCTCGCGCCCTTGCATCATGCCGAGCGTGCCGCGCGCCCCTTCGATCTTGCTGATCAGATCGACGGCGTGGTGAACATCGGCCGTCGTGGTCCCGAGCTCCGCCCGACTCGCGGGCACGTGCCTGAGCGTCGCGGCCGCGATGTCACCATCGTTGCGCATCTGGCTGGACGCCGTCGCGTAGTCATCCTCGAACTGGATCTCCTCGTCCTTGCGCGAAAGCACGCCTCTCCCACCGGTCACCACCGCGGGCGCCCCACGGAGCATTGCATCGGCCGCACGATCGGCTTCGACCTCCGCGTGATCCTGCGGGCCGGAGACCTCGAGCTTGTGCTGGCGCACCGGTGGACCGCCCCGCTGCTGGACGGTGTGCGCGACCTCGTGGGCGAGCAGGTGCTGGCCACTCGAGCTTGTCGGATCGTAGGTGCCGGCCGCGAAGTGAATGTCCTGACCGGTCGTGTATGCCTTCGCGGCGACGGCCTGCGCCGCAGTCGCCGAGGCGGCACCGGTGTGGACGCGAACGCTGGACAGGTCGGAGCCGAGAGCTCTCTCGAAGCGCGAGCGCAAGTCGACGGGGAGCGGCGAACCCGACGACGACGACGCGCGGTCCACGTGCATGCTCGCGTCCGCGGCGACGCCATTGCCGTCGCGCTCCGCCTTGCGCTGGATCAGCGCGGAGGTGACCGGGTGACGCGAGGCGACGAGGTGCGACGACGCGGCCTTCCGGCCCGGCGCGAGGTCGACGTCGTGGGTCGCGTCGGGACTACCGTGCTCGTGGGCGTGTGACTGCTCTCGTTCGAAGCTCATGGTCGTGTACTCCTCGGGCTATTCGATCGCGCCGGAGCTCGACAGCTTGCCGAGCTCGGCGAACTCGAGGGCGACGGCGCGCTCGAGGTGGCGTTGTTGCAATGCGGTCTCCTCCTGGGCGGCGAGGAACGCGGCGCGCAGGCACGCGTTCCGGATGTAGCCACCGGAGAGCTGATACTTGCGCGCGAGCGCGTCGAGCGTGAGCGGGCCCTCGATCGGCAGCTCGGGGGGCAGGTGCGCGCGCCACAGCTGCTCGCGCGTGTCCTCGTCGGGGAACGGGAACGAGAGCCGAAATGACATGCGGCGCTTGAACGCCTGATCGATCGACGTGCCGATGTTCGTCGTCAGGATCGCGATGCCCTCGAACGAGTCGAGGCGCTGCAGCAGATAGTTCACCTCGAGGTTCGCGTATCGATCGTTGCTGGAGCGAACCTCGGTGCGCTTCGCGAACAGCGAGTCGGCCTCGTCGAAGAGCAGGATGACCTGGCCGTCCTCGGCGGCATCGAAGATCGTCGCGAGGTTGCGCTCGGTCTCGCCGATCCACTTCGACATCACCTTCGAGAGATCGACCTGGTACAGATCGAGGCCGAGCTCGCGCGCGACCACGCCGGCGACGAGGG
>DAIRFU010000711.1:0-3650 GCA_036794935.1 Kofleriaceae bacterium
CGCGCCTTCTCCTCGCGTGCCTTCGCGGCCTCGAGCTGCTTGCGCGCGGCCTCCTCGCGGATGCGCTGCGCTTGCGCCTGCGAGCGTGCGACCTCCTCGCGCGCCTTGGTCGCCTCCAGCTTGCGACGCGCAGCCTCCTCGCGCGCACTCTCGGCATCTGCCTTCGCACTCGCCGCATCGGCCAGCGCATCCCGGCGGGTCTGCTCGGCCGCGCGCGTCATCCGCTCGGCGCCTGCCTGCGCCTGCAGCGCGGACTGCTTCGCCGCCTCGGCCTCGCTACTCGCCTGCGCCGCCTGGGCCTTCGCACGCGCGGCCTCCGCCTGCGCCTGCTTCGCGAGCTGCTGCGCGCGCGCCAGGTCCGCCGCGCTCGCGCTCTGCTTCTGCTTCGCGGCGAGCTGGTGCTTCGCGGCCTCGACGGCGCGCAGCGCGGCCTCGGCCTTCGCGGTCTGCTCGGCGGCCGTCTTGCGCAGCCGCTCCGCCTCCGCCTGGACGCGCGCGAGGTCCGCCGGGTTCGCCCGCGGCGGCGCCGGATCGCGCGGCGAGACGCGAACGATCAGCTCGTTGCCGACCGTCTTGACGTCATAGCTGCCCGGCCGCGCCAGCGTGACGATCACGCGCACCGCGCCGTCGTCGAGCTGTTGTGCCGCGATCGTCGACACCGCCCACGTGCTCGCGGTGATCACGCTCGCACTCTCGTGTCCGCGCAGCGCCTCGGCGAGCCGCGCCTGCGGTACATCGACGACGACACGGCTCGGCCGCTCGAGTTTGTAGACGGTGAACGTCGGCGTGCGCGCACCGCGCACGTGCACGAGTGTGATGCCGCCATCCTCGTCGAACGACACCGCGCGCACTTCGTTCCTGGCGTCGGCGCGGACCGGCTGCGACGTGCTCGTCGCGCCAATCAGTACGAATGCGGCGATCCAGTTTCGGGGGCTCATGATCATTGCGACTCCTGCGTGACGCGGACGGACGTCGGGCGTTGCATCGCGAACGATGCGGGTCGCCTACGGTCAGCCGAGCGGGAAAAAAAATTGTCGCGCGGCTTGCGCGTGGATCACAAATTTTCGATCACGCGCGGCGCACCGGCCCTCGCTCAGGGCGAGGCAGGCGGGGCGACGATCGGCGCGGTCGGCTCGCTGGCCGCCTCGGGGAGCGACTCGGGCGCGACCTGCAGGCCCTTGGGGTGGAGCTGGACCGAGCGCTCCTCGGCGACGCGGTTCGGGGTCTTGTCGTCGGCATCGGGGTGGATGACGAACGTCACGAAGCCCGGACCGATGTCCTTGACGACGGCCTTCTCCTTGCCGACGCAGTCCCCGCGCTTGATGATGTGGCCGTAGTTCGTCCGGTCCAGCATCAGCACCTTGCGTTGCGTGCCCTGGGCGACGATGCCGACGAGCTTGAGATCGAGGTAGGAGTAGTTGCCCGCCACGAACTGCTCGGGGCGGGTGCACGGCCCCTCGATCTTGTGGTCCGACGGTCCCTCGAGCCCTTTCTGCGGGACGATGAAGGACTGGAACGGATCGCGGACCTGATCGGCCACGAAGTCACGGTCCATGAACTCGTGGCGAATGCTGTCGCGCTCCGGGCACGGCTCGCACGCGTTGCCGCCGCCGGTGACGGGAACGCAGTACAGCCCGACGTCGCACACCGCCGTCGCCGGATCGCACTTGGGACCGGTGGCCTTCGCGACCTCGGGGCACGTGACGCGTTCCTCGACGTGCACCCGCGGCTGGAGCTCCTTGCCCTTGCCCTTCGCCTTGGCCTTCGCCTTGGCGGCTGCCCGGGCCGGGGCCCCGGCCTTTGCCGGCGGCGGAGGCGGCGCGTCTTCACCACAGCCCGCGACGAGCGCGAGCACGATCAGGTAGTGCCAGCGCATCACTTCCCCTCCTTCATGCGCTGGACGCCGGTCGCGCTTGGCGTCTTCGCCTCGTCGACGCCCGCGGCGTCGCGATCGCGCTTGTCGGCCTTGTCGAGTGCCTTCTCGGTTCGCTCCTTGGCCCCCTTCGGGGTGGCGGCCGGGTGCGTGTTCGCCGGCGCCGGCGCCGGCTTGGCGTCCGTCTTGAACGAGGGCGCCTCGTTGCCCTCCTCCTGGCGATACGTCGATGCGATGAACCGCGCGGTCAGCCGGATCTCGCGGTTGCGCACGATCGGATTGGTCAGCGACAGGTTCTCGATCGACACGATGCGCTCGCGCTCGGGCACCGCGTCGTCGCCGGCCGGCAGCGAGTCTTGCTCGCCCGCCCGCTTCTTCTTCGGCAGCAGCGACGCGAAGAACTTCTTGATCTGCACGTACGTGCCCTGGATCTCGTACTCGATGGGCACCTTGAGGAAGCTCTCGACCGGCTCCTCCTTGCCCTGCTTGCTGCGGATCACCTCGACGCCGGACTCGAGCACCTTGCGGTTGAGCGTCTCGAAGAACGCCGGCAGCTCGGCCTCGGTCGGCAGCGCTTTCTGGTTCTCCTCGATGATCCGCTGCAGCGTCGTCACGCGGGCGCGCAGCTTGTCGTACTCGGGGAGCTCCTTCTCGAGCTTGGCGTTCTGCACCTGCAGGCTGCTGTTCTGGTTCTGCGCGGCCTCGACGTCGGCGACGAGTCCCTTGTAGAAGAACTGCCAGTAGAGAGCGCCGATCAAGAGGCCGGCGATGGCGAAGACCATCACCTTCTGCCGCGTGGGCAAGCGTGCGAAGTCAGCTGCGGCCGACATCAGTAGGCCACCTTTCCGGTGATCACGAACTTGTAGAAGGTGACGCCTGTCTCGCGATCGGTCTGCCGTTCCTCGGACTGCTGCGAGACGTTGTCGAAGTACGCCGAAGCCTGCATGCGCTTCGAGAGCTGGATGATATCGATCTGGGCCTGCGCGCCGCCCTCGAGCCGGAACGTGCCGTCCTTCGCGCTATCGGTGAACGTCGTCATCCACACGTGCGTCGGATCCCACGCGAGATCGAAGCGCTTGTTCGGGTCGCTCTCCGCGCCGGTGCCGGTCTTCTTCGCCATCTCCTCCGTCATCGTCGGTCCGATGGTGCTCAGGATCTGGCTGAGCTCGTGCAGCACGTTCGCGGGTACCACCTTCGCCTGGTTGAGGCGGTTGATGGCCTGCGCGCGCTGGTCCGCCTCGTCGGCCGCCTTCTTGAGCTCGGCGAACCCTTTGAGCTGGACGTTCTTCGCGTTGATCTCCTGCTGGAGCTGATCGTTGGAGTCGCGGAGCGAGGCCAGCCGCGACCGGTGCGGCGCATCGACGAGCGCGAACACCGCGACCGCGACGACCGCCAGGCCGATCACGCCGAGCAGGATGTCCTTCGCGCCCGGCTCGCGTGTCGCCGCGGCGACCGCGCGCTTGCTGCGCTTCTGGGAGAGGAGGTTGATCTTGATCATCGGCTCACTTATCCCCTGAGGCTCGCATCGACAGCCCGACGCCGATCAGCGCCTCCGGTGAGTGCGCGGCCAGGTACGTGCGGTCGAGCGTCGGATCGATCTCGACGCGCTTCCACGCGTCGGCGACCTCGAGCGGCAACCGCGAGCGGCGCTCGATCGCGCGATGCAGCGACGCGACCTTCGCGCTGCCGCCGGCGAGCACGATGCGCGTGACGTTCGCGTCCGCGGTCGTCGCGAGGAAGAAGTCGAGCGAGCGCTGGAACTCGCCGGCCATCACCT
>DAIRFU010000712.1:0-3649 GCA_036794935.1 Kofleriaceae bacterium
CGATCATGGCCGTCGAGGTCACGGTCGACGAGGAGTTCCTCGGCTCCGTGATCGGCGATCTCAACCAGCGCCGCGGCCAGGTCCAGGACGTCGGTGCGCGCGGCGCCAAGCGGGTCGTCCAGGCCCACGTTCCGCTGCGCAACATGTTCGGCTACTCGACGCGTCTGCGCAGCCTGACCGAGGGCCGCGCGACGTTCTCGATGCAGTTCCACGCGTACGACACGCTCCAGTCGGCGTGATCGCGTCGCACCTCAGTGCGCGGCACAGAGCACGACGCCGTCGTCGAGCGGACCACCGGGCTCGCACGTGCGCGGAAGCGGTACCGGGTCACAGGTGATCGGCTCGTTCGTGGGCTTCACCTGGATCGGGTAGAGCGCGCGCATCCCGTTGCTGTACGGCACCTCGAGCAAGAACGTGATGCCGTTCGCGAACGTGTCATTGCTGCCGCCGGTCCACGTCACGACGTACTGGCAGGTCACGGACCCCGGGGTGAGCGTGAACGTGACCTGCGCGGCGTCGACGCCGTACACGAGCGCGTTGCGCGGGTCCGTGAACGGACGATCGAGATCGTGCAGGGCGCCGCTGCCGCACGACGCCTGCAGCATCGGCGCCTTCAGCAGCATCTTCTGCTCCAGACATGGCGTGCCTTCGCTCGTCGCGTCGAAGTCGCAGTGGAAGTGGAGCGTCGAGTCGTTCGCGATCGCCGCTTCGATCGCGTCGCCCACGCAGGTGTCGGCGGGAATCTCGTCGGCGCATTCCGCGCACACCGCATCGGGTAGGCACGTCGGCGGTGCCTGGGTCTGGCTCGTCTCCACGCTGCACGTGCGGTCACTCGTCACGCCATCGGCGCAGGGCGACATCCCGGCCATGCACGCCTCCGGCACGATCGGGCCCGCGTCGGTCACGCAGCGGCCGAGCGGCTCGTAGTCGAACCAGTACTCGCTGCACTCCTTCTCCGGGGGGAAGCCGTCGCAGTCCGGATCGGATGGCGGGACGAAGTACTCGGTCTCCCAGCTCTCGCCGTCCCATTTCTGATAGACGAGGCAGCCGGTCGGCTCGGCGCTCGCCGCCGATGGCGGGCGTGCCCACGCGAGGGCGCGGTGGTCGCGCGCGGCATCGCCCGGTGGCGACGTCACGTCGGCCGACGCCGGCTGCGCCTCGTGCAGCTGGATCCGCCAGATCGCGGGCGTCGTGCTCGGGATGTAGAGATCGCGCAGCACGCGGATCGCGGCCACCTGATCGCCGCGATAGCCCGCGACCGCGATCCAGCGTGGCTCGCGCTCGCTGGCATCTGCCTCGAGGTGCAGCACCCAGGCATCGCCGTGCGGCTCGGCGCTGACGAGCGCCTCGTCGCGCAAGAAGTGGATGCTGCCGCTCGCGCGGTCGCCGCTCGCGGTCCAGGCGATCCCGTTCGGGCAGTCCCCGCAGTCGTCGTACGCGACCCACAGCTGGACGCGATCGAGCTCGACGCCCTCGGGCGCGAAGATCTCGACGTCGACACCACTGCCGCCGCACGCAGTCAGCAGGCAGGCCACCAGGATCACACCCCCGCGCATCCCCTCCACGCTATCAAGGCGCATGGTCAGGGCGGGAAGACCGGCGTCTCGACACACTGGTCGACGAGCTCGGTCAGGTCCCACGACCACGTCGTCTGACACGCGACCTGCTGGTCACAACCGACATAGAGCTGCGGATCGACCTCGAACACGATCGGCACCGCGATGCCACGGCCGTTGTCGAGTCGGCCGGCCACCACACCGCCGAGGAGCGAGCGTGCCTCGACGTGGCCGCCGGTCGCCCGGATCTCGAAGTTGCAGCTGCTCTGCGGGTTGCCGACCTCGATCGCGAGCTCCGCGCCGGGGCTGCTGAGCTCCACCGTGGTCCCCCACGGCTGGCCCACCGTTGCGATGAGGACCGGGGCGCCGCCGTCGGTCTCGCACGAGTGCCCCGCGATCCCGGTCGGGTTCTCGATCGCCTTCAGCGGGTTCGTGCACAGCTTGCCCTCCCCATCGACGTAGAGTTTGCAGTGCAGGTGGGTCGGCGCCACGGTGCCGAGCTTCGTGACGTCGCGCGCGCAGTTGATGTCGCTGCCGCACGAGTTGCACACCGACTTCGGCATGCAGTACGGCGTCGGTGCCGTGCAGCCGGTCTCGCGGCCGACGCCGTCGCGGCAGGGCGGGCCGCCGAGCACGCAGCCGTCGTTGACGGTACCGTCCGTCGAGACCACCCGCTCGGTGACGAGGCACGCGGCGTCCTCGAGCGTCGGCCGTGCGTAGCTCATGTAATAGGACGGCTGGCACTCGCGCGGATCGTCGTCCGGATAGCCGTCGCAGTCGGGGTCGCCGCCGGTGACGACGGCGTCGGCGGCGCCATCGCGCTTGTCGTAGAGCGCGACGCACGTCTTGCCCGCCTCCGGCGAGCCGGGCTGCGATTGCCAGGTGTCGAGCACGAGCGTCGCCGCGTTCTGGCCGTCGGCCAGCGGTTCGAGCGCGAGCTCGTAGCGCGCGACGATATCGCTCGGCACCTCGATGCCGCGCTTCACCGCGGCGGCGACCGGCGTGTCACCCGCATAGCCAACCGCGATCACCACGCCGAGGTTCTCGCTGCCCTGGAACTGGAAGACGACCGGCTCATCGGCGACGACGTCGCGGACGTCGAGCTCGTTGAACGCGTCGCGCGGCCACGCGGACGAGCTCTGAAACGGCAGGGCGTGCATCGCCGGCATCAGCGGGTCGGTCATCGGCTCGCCGACGCCGACGTAGAGCGCGACTCTCGTCAGCTCCGCGCTTGGTTCGATCACGATCTCGACGCCGCCTTTAGCGCAGCCGACGAGCACGAGGGCGAGCGCGATCGTACGCACCATGTGACCAGGATACAGCGCGCGCCCATTCACGAAGCAAATATCGAAGTGACATGCGTCGCAGCTCAAAATTGGCCCGCGAGATCTGCGCCCTCGACGATGACGCGCATGTCTCATCGTGCGCGAGCGGCGCGCGTGCTTCGCGCCGTACCGCAAGTCCAGGAAGTCGTTGCGTCTCCGATCGTCAAGTGGGTCGGGGGCAAGTCCAAGCTGCTATCGGAGCTGCTTGCCCGCATGCCCGAGCAGTTCGGCCGCTACTACGAGCCGTTCGCGGGCGGCGCGGCCATGTTCTTCCGGCTCGCGCCCCGGCGCGCGGTGCTCGCCGACTCCAACCCGGACCTGATCGGCCTCTACATGGCGGTCGCCAAGGACGTCAACGCGGTGATCCGCCGGCTCGAGGGGCACCGGGACGACCATGACGAAGCGCACTACTACGAGATGCGTACGCGCTGGAACGATCGCGACGCGCAGTGGTCGACGCCGGAGCGCGCGGCCGCGTTCATCTACCTCAACAAGACCTGCTTCAACGGCCTGTGGCGGGTCAACCGCGCCGGCGCGTTCAACGTGCCGATCGGCCGCTACACCGATCCACCGATCTGCGTGCCGGAGGCCCTGCGCGCCGCGCAGCAGGTGCTCGCGCGCGCCGAGATCCGCCGCGCCGATTACCGGACCGCGGTGCGCGACGCCCGCGCCGGCGACTTCCTCTACTTCGATCCACCGTACGACCCGGTGACGCCGACCGCGAACTTCACGAGCTACACCGCGAACGTGTTCGGTCACGAACAGCAG
>DAIRFU010000713.1:0-493 GCA_036794935.1 Kofleriaceae bacterium
TGGCAAGATCGAAATAGCCGACGGCGGCACGCTGTTTCTGGATGAAATCGGCGAAATTCCGGCGGCGACGCAGATCAAGCTGCTGCGCGTGCTGCAAGAGCGCAGTTTCGAGCGCGTCGGCGGCAACGAGACGATCAAGGTCGACGTCCGCGTGGTCAGCGCCACGAACCGCAACCTCGAGAAGATGATCGAGGAGGGCGAGTTCCGCGAGGACCTCTACTACCGGCTCAACGTGTTCCCGATCAACCTGCCGCCGCTGCGCGACCGGCTCGAGGACCTGCCGATCCTGACCAACCACTTCATCGTCAAGTTCGCGCGGCAGATGGGCCTGCCGGTCGCCGGTGCCGCGACCGATGCCCTCCTGAAGCTGCGCGAGTACAACTGGCCGGGCAACGTGCGCGAGCTCGAGAACATCGTCGAGCGCGCGATGATCCTCGCCCGCGGCGCGCCGTTCGCTGCCCAGCACCTCGACTTCGGTCGCCGCGCCCACGCC
>DAIRFU010000713.1:503-3648 GCA_036794935.1 Kofleriaceae bacterium
CCGGTCCGGTGCCGACGTTCGCCGCCGCTCCCGCGCCGGCGCCCGCCGCCGACGACGACAAGAGCCTGGCCGAGCGTCTGCTCGACAGCGAGCGCAAGGAGATCGTGGCCGCGGTCGAGAAGTCGCGCGGCAACATCGCGAGCGCAGCCCGCACCCTCGGCATCAACCGGTCCACGCTCTACTACCGGCTGCGCAAGCACGGCCTCGAGCACCTGCTGCCCACGAAGATCGCGGTCGGCGGTGACGAGGCAGCCCCCGGCAGCGGCGGCGAGCCGTCCGCGTAGTAGAGTCGCGGCGTGCGGCTGCTCTTCATCGTCGATTCGCTCGACAAGCTCGCGCTCGCCGGCGACACCTCGTACGCGCTCATGCTCGAGGCCGCCACGCGCGGCCACGACGTGTGGACGTGCCAGCTCGAGCACCTCGGGCTCGCTCACGACGACGCGATCGTCGACGCAGCGCCGACCATCGTCGTCGATGCGACCACGCCCGCCGACGCGTTCCAGGTCGAGGCGCGGGTCGCGCGCCGGCTCGCCGACTTCGATGCCGTGCTGATGCGCAAGGATCCGCCGCTCGACGTTCGCTACCTGCACGCGACCTGGATCCTCGAGCACGCGCGCGGCAAGACGCTGCTCGTCAACGACCCGCGCGGGCTGCGCGAGCTCAACGAGCACCTCGCCGTGCTGCGGTTCCCACAGCTGACGCCGCCGACGATCGTCACCCGATCGATCGATCGGCTGCGCGAGTTCCAGCGCGAGCAGGGTGGCGCGATCGTCGTCAAGCCGGTCGATGGCTACGGCGGCCTCGGCATCTTCGTCGTGCGCGACGGCGATATCAACGCGTCGTCGATCCTCGAGTCGTCGATGGCGATCGATCAGCCCGGCGCTCGCTGGACGATCGCGCAGCGGTTCCTCCCCGAAGCGGCGAAGGGCGACAAGCGCATCATCCTGGTCGACGGCGACGCGATCGGCGCCGTGCTACGGGTCCCCGCCGAAGCGGAAGCGCGCGGCAATCTGCACGTCGGTGGTCGCGCCGTGAAGACCGACATCGATGCGCGCGACAAAGAGATCATCGCGAAGATCGGGCCGTTCTTGAAATCGCACGGCCAAGTCTTCGTCGGGCTCGACGTGATCGGCGGCATGCTGACCGAGATCAACATCACGTCGCCGACTGGCGTGCGCCAGGCCTCGCGCCTCGACGGCACGAACGTCGCCGCGCCGATCCTCGATTGCTTCGAGCGCATGGCGCGCGCGCTGCGCTCGTAGGTCGGCCGCCTACCGGCCACGCTCGTCCGTGGCGCGGAAACTCCGGACACGCACGCACGCGATCTCCACGGGTTGCGCGGGCACACGACGTGCTCTCGCTCCCGGCGCAAAGGAGTTAGAGTATGTCCGAGACACCCGATATGGATGCTCCTGTCACGCGCCGCGAGATGCACGAGGCCCTCGAAACCTGGGCCGGCGCGATCATCGCGCGGGTCACCACCGAGGTCATCACGCAGACCAAGGCGCTGCTAAACGATGTCGAGACGCGCTTGATGAGCGAGTTACGCCAAGGAGTCCGCGGCAGCGAGGACGAGCTCGCGACGAGGCTGGTTGCCATCGACCAGCAGTACACGGATCTGCCGGCACGCGTGACGAAACTCGAGGCGAAGGTGTTCGCGCCGGCCAAGCGCAAGGCTCGTCCGGTCGCGCAGCCGAAGCGCAAGCGCCGATCGTGAGCTCGACGATGCCGCACCCACGGCACCTCGTTGATTGTGCGGCATTTCTGCGCGTGGTACGCGGGTGGCGTGGACCGCCTGGTTCGGCTAGCGCGCTGGTTCGGCGCGAACCGGGCCGCAGAGCTCGTGGTCGGCGGGCTCGTCCTGATGGCCGCGTTTCCCGGCGCGCCGGTCGGCACGCTCGGCAGGCTGATCGTCTACGCCGCGCTCGGCGTCTCGATCGCGCTGGCGTGGCCGACGTTTCCTGCCGCGCTGCGCGCGCCGTCGTGTCGGGTCGCGACCGCGATCGGGCTCGGCATCGTCGCGCTCGTCGGGTTGGCTGCGTTCTGGCCCGTGATCGCCGAGTCACCGTCGCCGTTCTGGCAGACCGGCGACTGGGGCCCGCAGCACGCGGTGCTCGCGCGGATGATGCCGCACCTGCCCGGGTTCGACGTGCCGGTGTGGAACCAGGCGGTGTCGACCGGCGACGCGCCGCTCGAGCTCTACCCGGCGCTGACCTACGTCGTCACCGGCCACCTCGCGCTGCTGCTCGGCCTCGAGCACGACCTGCCGCACGCGTTGATGATCGTCGCCGCGCTCGTCCACCTCGGGCTCGCACTCACCACGACCGCGCTCGCGATGCGGGTGGCCAGCAAGCCGATCGCCGTCATGGTCGGCCTGTTCTCGCTCGTCGACAGCGGCGCGATCTCGCACGGCGGCACCGTCGGCCTGTTTCACTGGGCGATCCTGCACAGCGCGTTCGCGCACCTGTTCTCGATGATCGCGGCGCTCGGCATCCTGTCCGCGATCCAGCGGCCACGGCTCGCCGCGTCGGTCACGATCTGGCTCGGCATCGCGGTCAGCACCGCGGCGCACCCGGCCGCGCTGATCACGGCGGCGACGTTCGCGCTCGCGCTCGTCGTCGTGGCGCTGCTCGCGTCCGACGTGCTCCCGCGTCGCGCGCTCGCCGCGCTCGGCCACGTCGCGATCGGCCTCGCCCTCGGCGCCGCGGTGTGGATGCCGGCGACCGCGCGGATCCTCGAGTACGGCCAGCACTACCCCAACGAGCTGTTCACCGCGGACAAGCTGCTCGAGATGGTCGGCCAGTTCGCGATGCCGATCACGAGCTACGCGTTCATCGTGTACAGCGGCTACCTCGGCGCGCTCGTCGGTCTGTGGACGCGGCGCGCGAGCACGGTCTTCATCGCGGTCGTCGTCATCGTGATGATCGTCGGCCTCGCCGACGCGCCCTACCTCGCGCTCGGCCTCACGCCGAGCCAGACCGTCGCTCGCCTCGGCGCGATCCGCATGATGCTGCTCGTGCGGCCATTCGTGTACGCGGCGGCCGCGTTCGCGATCCATGCGCTCGTCCGCCACGCGCGCGCGGCCTGGTCGACGGCCCCCGCACGCCAGCGCGTGATCGCGGCGGCGCTCATCGGCATCGGCCTC
>DAIRFU010000714.1:0-3644 GCA_036794935.1 Kofleriaceae bacterium
ACATCGTGCACCACTCGGCGGCGAGCGCGCTGGCGCTGTTGCGCGAGGCCCGCGCGGAGGGATTGCCGCTGTCGGCCGAGACGTGTCCGCACTACCTGCACTTCACGGCCGAGGCGATCGCCGATGGCGCGACACCGTTCAAGTGCGCGCCGCCGATCCGCGACGCGGACAATCGCGAGCAGCTGTGGCGCGCGCTCGCCGAGGGCGTGCTCGATCTCGTCGCCTCGGATCACTCGCCGTGCACGCCGCAGCTCAAGGCGATCGAGGTCGGTGACTTCGTCGCCGCGTGGGGCGGCGTGTCGGGGCTGCAGCTCGCGCTGCCGGTCGTGTGGACCGAGGCACAGCGGCGCGGCCACACGCTGGCCGACATCGCGCGCTGGATGAGCGCGGGCCCGGCGCGGCTCGCCGGCCTGACCGGCACGAAGGGCGCGATCGCGGCGGGTGCGGATGCCGACCTCGTCGTGTTCGCCGATGCCGAGCAGACCACGGTCACCGCCGCGACCGTCCAGCATCGCCACAAGGTCACGCCCTACGCGGGCGAGACGTTGCGCGGTGCCGTGCACGCGACGTATCTGCGCGGTCAGCTCGTCGCCGAGCATGGCCGCGCGCTCGCGACCGATCGAGGAGCCCTGCTGTGAGTGACTTTCGAGAGCTACCGGACCTGGCATGCGAGACCGTCGGCGGCGCCGCGCTCGCGTGCAACGACGAGTTCTTCGCCGAGAAGGAGAACCTGCTCCGCGCCCACCCTGCGGTGTGGAAGGAGCACGAGTACACCGACCGCGGCAAGTGGATGGACGGCTGGGAGACGCGGCGCTACCGGCCCGTGGACGGCTGTGCGCCCGCCCGTGACAGCGACATCCATGACTGGTGCGTCGTGCGACTCGGCCTTCCCGGCATCATCCGGGGCATCGTGTTCGACACCGCCTTCTTCCGCGGCAACTACCCCGACGCGTGCGCGGTGTACGGCACCGCGATCGACGATCCACTCGATCTACGCGCACTCGCGACCGCGCGGTGGACCGAGCTCGTGCCGCGCTCGCCGCTGCAGGGCGATCACCAGAACCTGTTCGCGGTGACCGGCGGGCAGCGCGTCACCCACGTGCGGCTCGACATCTTCCCCGACGGCGGGGTCGCGCGCCTGCGCGTGCACGGCGAGGTCGCGCCGGACTGGTCGCGGATCGCGGGCCGGATCGATCTCGCGGCGCTCGAGCTCGGTGCCGTCGTCGAGACGTGCAGCGACATGTTCTTCGGCTCGCGCACGAACCTGATCAAGCCCGGAGCGTCGCGCAGCATGGCCGATGGCTGGGAGACCCGGCGCCGGCGCGGCCCCGGCCACGACTGGGCGATCGTGCGGCTCGCCGCGGCCGGCTCGATCGACCAGCTCGAGATCGACACGTCGCACTTCAAGGGCAACGCGCCCGCGCTGTGCACCGTCGAGGGCGTGCACGCGCCCGGCGTCGCGCCGGACGCGCTCGACGGCTGGCGCCCGCTGCTCGCGTCGCCCCTGCAGGCGCACACGCGGCATCGCTTCGATCGCGAGCTGCGCCGGATCGGCGACGTCACCCACCTGCGGCTGTCGGTGTATCCGTGCGGCGGCGTCGCCCGGCTGCGCGCGTGGGGCACTCGCGCTGCGGGTGCCGAGCCCGGCCTCGCCGCGCTCAACGCCCTGTCGGGCGCCGACGCGGCGGCGGCGCTGCGGCGCTGCTGCGGCTCGACGAAGTGGGCCGCCGCGCTGACCGTCGCGCGCCCGTTCGAGGACGTCGCCGCGCTGCTGCGCATCGGCGAGCGGGTGTGGTGGTCGCTCGGCGTCGACGATCACCTCGAGGCATTCGCGGCGCACCCGAAGATCGGCGAGCAGAAGGCGCCGGCGACCGGGGACGCGACGTGGTCGCAGGCCGAGCAGCGCGGCACGGCCGTCGCGGGTGCGGAGACGCTCGCCGAGCTGGCCGAGGCGAATCGTGCCTACGAGGCGCAGCTCGGCTTCATCTTCATCGTGTGCGCGTCGGGACGCAGCGCCGACGCGATCCTCGCCGACCTCCGCGCGCGGCTCGCCAACTCGCGTGAGGTCGAGCTGCGGACCGCTGCCGAGGAACAGGCGAAGATCACGCGCCTGCGGCTGGCCAGACTCGTCGAGGAGCTTGCCCCATGATCACGACTCACGTCCTGGATACATCGATCGGCAAGCCGGGCGCGGCGATCGCCGTCGAGCTCGAGCGCGTCGACGGCGGCACGTGGACCCTGGTCGGCGGCGGCATCACCGACGGCGATGGGCGCCTGCGCACGCTGACTCCCGAGGGCCCGGTACAGCCGGGCACGTACCGAATCCGGTTCCAGACCGGGCCGTACTTCGCCGCGCGCGGGACCCCGGTCTTCTTTCCGATCGTGGAGATCCAGTTCCACGTCGCCGATGGTGCGCAGCACTACCACGTGCCCCTCCTCCTCTCTCCGTTCGCGTTCTCGACGTACCGCGGCAGCTGACCCCCCATCAGCCGCACGCTTGCGCTACACATCGCGCATGGCGGTACGCACCTCGATTCCCGACAAGAAGCTCGTCAAGGCTCTCGACCGCATCAACCGCGCGCAGTCGCGCTTCTACCGGCGCTATCCCGGCGACTCCGGCGCGCGCCAGGCCGTGCACACGGTCTACGGCGGTGCGCACCTGTTCTCCGCGGAGACACCGAAGAAGCTCGGCGAGCTCGCGCTGCGCGCGCTCGATACCTACGCGCCCGATGCCGACACGTTCGGCGAGGCGATCGGCATCCGCGGCGACCTCGCGCCGAAGGTGCTCGAGCGCGTACGCGAGAAGCTGCACCGCGAGGCTGTCGAGGACTTCCGCATCGACTTCGAGGACGGTTACGGCAACCGCCCCGACGACGAGGAAGACAGCCACGCCGCGCAGGCCGCGCAGCAGACCGCCGCGGGCCTGATCGCCGGCACGCTGCCGCCGTTCATCGGCATCCGCATCAAGCCGCTGACGCGCGACCTCGCGGCGCGCTCGCTGCGCACGCTCGACGTCTTTCTCACCGAGCTGCTCGGCACGACGAACGGCCGGCTGCCCGATAACTTCGTCGTCACGCTGCCCAAGATCCAGTCGCGCAGCGATGTCGAGACCATCGTCGACGTGTTCGACGTGCTCGAGGATCGGCTCGGCCTCGACGCCGGCGCGCTGCGCCTCGAGATCATGGTCGAGACCACGCAGAGCATCTTCGATCCGCAGGGCCGCTCGATCCTGCCGCGGCTGCACCGCGCCGCCGCCGGCCGCCTGGTCTCCGCGCACTTCGGCACGTACGACTACACCGCGAACTGCGACATCACGGCCGCGCACCAGAAGATGCGGCACCCGGCGTGCGACTTCGCCAAGCACATGATGAAGGTCGCGTACGCCGGCACCGGCGTCGCCCTCTCCGACGGCGCGACCAACATCATGCCGGTCGGTCCGCACCGCGGAAAGGAGCTGTCCGACGCGCAGCGCCGCGAGAACCAGCGCGTGGTCCACGCCGCGTGGCGGCTCGGCGCCGATGACGTCCGCCACTCGCTCGTCAACGGGTTCTACCAGGGCTGGGACCTGCACCCGGCCCAGCTCCCGGTCCGCTACGGCACGGTCTACGGCTTCTTCCTCGACGGCCTCGCGCCGGCGTCGGAGC
>DAIRFU010000125.1:0-13167 GCA_036794935.1 Kofleriaceae bacterium
CCGCGACATGGTATTCGATCTCGCGCAGCCGGTCGTCGCGCGTCGAGAAGTAGCCGACCACCCAGCTCCCGCCGTCGCTCATCGGCGGCCGCAGATGCACGTTCAGCACCTGGATGCGGCCGAGCTTCGTATCGACGACGACGCGCCAGGCGAAGAACATCCCGCCGAAGCTCGGCAGCTGCTCGAGCGCGACGACCGGTGACTTCGACAGCAGCCCCATGCCTCCCGCTGGCCAGCTGTCCGGGTGCGTGAACCGCACGTGCGGATACGCCGTGCCGAGCCGCGCGACCAACGCACGCTGCCAGACCTCGTTGGTCTCCTGGAGAAACACGAGGTCGGCACCGACGCCGGCGATCGCCTCGATCGTCGCCGGATCGCCCGCGATGCCGAAGTTGACGTTGTAGCTCATCACGCGCAGCTGGCTGGCCGCCTTCGGCTGTAGCACCGGCGCCAGCAGCCGGCTGTCATCACAGGCCGCGAGCGCGACGAGCAAGCACAGCCAGCGCATGGCGGTTAGGACACGCCACGCCGGATGGGGTTGCCCGCGGGCCGCGGATCAGCGCTCTTCGCGGCGGCCGGGCGCCCACTCGACGATCTTGTCGGTCCTCGTCTCGAGGAAGCGCGCGAGCTTGTGGTAGTCGCTGCCCGGTCTGATGAACCGCACCTCGGTCTTGAGGTTGTGTGGGTTGATCAGGTCCTTGAACGGCACGTAGCTGAGATCGAGCTGCCCCTCGACGCTCACCATGTGCCCGTCGAGGTTCTCCTCGACCAGCGCGCGATAGGCGCCGATGCCGAGCTGGCTGCCGAGCATGACGTCGAAGGCGTGGGGCGGCGCGCAGCGCGACTCGTAGCCGAGCTGCAGACCGGTCAGCTTCTTCTTGCGGTTCGTGCGCTCCTCGTAACGCTTGGCGACCAGCTGCGCGGTGAGCTTGCCGAGGTCGAAGCGGCCGAGCGGCAGGTGGCCGTGCTCGTCGAGCGGCAGCGCGTCGTTCTGCGTCTGGGGCAGCATCTCGGCGAGGCCCTCGGCGAGCACGACCGTGCCGTAGTACTTGCCGCGCTTCTCGCGCGCGATGAGGAGATCGACGATGCGCTCGACCAGCGCGTCGAGCGAGAGGTGCGTGCCCTTGCCATCGACGGTGAGCGAGCCCGTGATGTCCTCGACCGCGAGCACGAGGTTCGCCTCGCCCGCGATCGCGACGCCGTACGAGAGCCAGCCGGCCTTGCGCCCCATCGTCTCGACGATGAAGTAGCTGGAGGTCGCGATCGCGTCGGCGCGCAGGTTCTGGAGCTCCTTCGCCATCACGTCGACCGCGGTAAAGAAGCCGAACGTGAAGTCGATACCGCGGTAGTCGTTGTCGATCGTCTTCGGCAGGTGGATGACCTGGACGCGGCGCGCCTCCTTGGGCAGCCGCTTCTGGTACTCGTAGAGAAAGTTCGCGGTCTTCAGCGTGTCGTCGCCGCCGATCGAGACGAGCGCGTCGATCTCGAGATCGACCATCGCGTTGTAGACGTTGCGCAGCTTCTTCGTCTTGTTCGCATCGTCGAGGTCGGCGGACTTCTCGATGCCCTTGCCCGGGTTGCTGCGGGCGGTGCCGATCACGATGCCGCGCGTGTTGCGCAGGCCGCTCAGGTCCTTGAGGTTGAAGATGCGGTAGTGCTCGTCGGGAAGCAGCCGGTGCGTGACCGGGTGATAGCTCTCGAGGTTCGAGTACCCGTGGAAGAAGCCGACCACGTCGCGCCCGTCTTCGAGGAACGAGATCGCGGCCGACGAGATCACGGCATTCGCCGCCGGTGCCGGACCGCCCGAGAACACCAGCCCGACGCGTTTGATGTGGTCGCCCTTACGGCTCATGGGCGCGCAGCCTACCCGATCACGCTTACTTCTGCGCCTTGCGCATGACGATCAAATGCCCGCGCCACTTCATGTCCGGATAACCGAAGCGAAACTTCAGCGGGCGCCTCGGCTGGTGGCGATAGAGCGCGACCCACTGCGGCGTCACCTCGTGGCCCGCCTTCATGTTCGGCCCCTCGAACGTGCCGTAGGTCTCGTACTCGAAGCCGGCCGGCGTGCCGTACTTCGGCGGCAGCCCGGTCGTGTCGGAGACCATCCACTCGACGTGATCGATGATGTACGCGCGCATCGTCGTGAAGTTGACGAACGACAGCAGGTAGCTCGCGGCCTTCGTCATCGCCGCGACCTTGCCCTTCTTCTCGAGGTGAGCGAGCGCGGAGCGGTCCTCGGCGAGGTGCTTGTCGTCGAGGTTCGCCATGATGTGGCGGTACGTCTGCTCGTGGGTGCTGCCCGGCTTGCGAAACTTGATCTCGACGTTCGCGAGCGCCTGGTTGCGCTTGCCGACGTTCTCGATCTTGTCGACCGCGGCGAAGTCGGCGTCGGTCAGGTACTGGATGTCGCCGTCCTTCGTCAGCCGGAAGTAGCGCATCGACACCGGCTCGTAGCCGTGGATCGCGAGCGCCGACAGGCTGAAGATCAGCTGCGCCGGCAGCTGCCCGACGCGCATCGCGCCGATCATGTTCATGGTCACCGAGAAGCTCGAGCGATAGAGCGACGACAGCTCCTTGTCCACGGTCCTCAGCGCCGCCCGCAGCTGCCGATCGTTCAGACGCGAGAGCGCGCGCGGATCGCCGGCGGGCTCGAGCGACAGCGTCGTGATCTCGTCGGCGTCGGGGTAGACCGTGAGCGCGGTCGACAGGTCGCCGCCCGCGAACGGGTAGACGACCGTCTTCGGCACGTCCGCCGGCACGTGCGCTGCGAAGAACTCGCGCGCGCGGGTCATCCACCGATCGCGGTACTGCTGCTGCGCCTTGCGCATCACCTTGCAGTGCGCCGCGACGGTCTTCGGCGAGACCGTTGGCGGCGGCGTGCCCTCGGCGCATGCACCGACCACGAGCAATGCCTTCGCCTCGTCGAGCAGCTCGCGCGGTGCCTCGGCGCGCGCCGGCGCCGCGAGCAGAGCGAGGAGGGAGACGGTGACCGGGACCTGCAGCAAACGCATGGCCGCAATCTGCCACAGCGTGTGGCCTTCGCGCATGTCGGTTCGGCGTGCGGTTCGCACCCGATCACCGGCGAAGCAGCGGCTGGCTACATCATCGGCGTCATCGCCCCGAACACGTCGAAGCGGATGCTCAGCGCGTCGGTGCCCTTGAACCCGACGTACGTCCCCTCGCCGGTGCCGATCAGCGACTCGGTATCGGGCGCGAGGTTGAGGTCGACGTTGAACCAGCGATCGATCGGATCGGCCGTCGGCTCCATCGCGTCCGCCGGCCATGTCTCGAAGATCGGATGCGTGATGTGCAGGCCCATCGCGCCGGCCTTGAGCTTGATGTTCGTCAGGTACAGGTCGGCGGACAGCGGCGTCACGACGACCTCGAGCGTCGCCGGCACGCCGAGCGCGGTGAGATCGATGATGTTGATCGGGCACGTCGCGTCACCGGGGGCGCCGGCCGTGCACAGCATCGGCACGACCTTGTCGCTGCGGATCACGACGACCTCGTCGGCGCGCGCGTCGCGCTCAGCGACGATCCACGACAGGATGTCGGATGCTTCCTTGGCGAGCAGGGCCGGCCCGGTGTGCGCGCCCTTGGTGAGCACGCGGCTCGACTGCGGGGCACTCAGGTTGACGACCGCGGGCAGGTACGCGATCAGCGTGTCGCGCTTCTCGATGTCGGTCGCGCCGGCGAGGTGGGCGACGTCGGGCATCGAGCCGCCGTGACACTCCACGCACCTGGCCGTGAACACGGGCAGTGCCTTGTCGACCCACTTCTCGAGCGCGACCTGATCCTTTGGATCGAGGTTTTCATAGATGTCGCTCTGGATCTCGCCGCTGCAGGCCGCGAGGAGGAGCGCGATGGCGATGGACCCCGGACGAACCACGGCGCGATGGTACCGCAGCCGGTGCCCGCAGCGAACCTGTCCGGTTCTGACTTCTGACCGCCGCGGTGTGACGGAAGTAACCGGAAGCACGGCGAAACCCGCGTAGCCAGTCGCGGCAGGCGCTCGCGTTTGCGTAAGTCTCGTTGCGCTTCGCGATCGTGTGGACCTTGGTGGCCCTTGCGACCGACACGACGTGACGTGTCACGGTGTGAGGACGTGATGAATCGCTGGCTGTTCGCATGACCGAGCACCACCCAGAGATCACCGTCGGCCGATACCTGCTCCATCGCAAGATCGCCCGCGGGGGCATGGCGACCATCCACATCGCCCGCCTGCTCGGCGATGTCGGGTTCTCGCGGATCGTCGCGGCCAAGCGACTGCACCCCGAGCTCGCCGGCGACACCGAGTTCGTGTCGATGTTCCTCGACGAGGCGCGCGTCGCATCGAAGGTTCACCACCGCAACGTCGTGCCGGTGCTCGACGTCGTCACGATGGGCGAGGAGGTCGTGCTCGTCCAGGAGTACGTGCACGGCGCGCCGCTGTCGCAGCTGCTCCGCACGATCAACCAGGCCGGCGCGCACGTCCCGGTGCCGGTCGCGGCCACGATCGCGTGTCAAGTGCTCGCGGGCCTGCACGCCGCGCACGAGACCCGCGACGAGCTCGGTACGCCGCTCCACATCGTCCATCGCGACGTGTCGCCCCAGAACGTCATCATCGCGGCGGACGGCAGCGCGCGCCTGCTCGACTTCGGCGTCGCCAAGGCATCGGGCGCCGCGCACGTCACGCGCAAGGGCATCTTCAAGGGCAAGCTGAGCTACTCGGCGCCGGAGCAGCTGCGCGGTCAGGCGAACAAGCAGAGCGACATCTACGCGCTCGGCGTCGTGCTCTGGGAGCTGCTCGTCGGGCATCGCATGCACGACCAGGTGCAGAACGAGGCGCGCCTGATCACGAAGATCATCGAAGGCAACCTGCCGACGGTGACCGAGGCGCTCGCCGATCGGCGGACCTGGATCGGCAGCTACCGGTGGGGCCAGCTCGCGGCGCTCGAGCCGATCATCCGCAAGGCCCTCGACTCCAACCTGCGGCGCCGCTGGGCGACCGCGGCCGACATGGAGGAAGCGATCGCGGCCGCGGTGCCGCTCGCGCCGTCCGCTGACGTCGTCGCGTGGCTGCGCGCGGTCGGCAAGGACTTCCTCGAGGAGCGCGAGAGCATGATCGCCGAGGAGGAGGCGAGCTGGCGCCGCACCGTCGCCTCCGGGGTGGGGCGTCCACCGAGCGAGCCTCCGGCGGTGATCCACGCGCGTGCGCCGAGCGAGCTCCCACCGCCGGCCCCGCGCGCGCCGAGCGAGCCCGCGCCGCCGAGCCTGTCGACCGTGCGGGTCACGCCGCGCGCGCGCGTGGGGTTCGCGCTGATCGCGGCGCTCGGCCTCGTGATCGCGGTGGTCGCCGCGCTGCTGTCACGCGATCTCGCGAGCTCGTCGACGCGCGTCGCGCCGGCCGCGCTGACCGCCGAGCCGCCGGCCGCGCCGTAGCAGAAGCCTAGAAGAAGATCGAGCCGTTGACCTGGAACGCGTCGAAGTCGTTCGACACCGACTTCAGGTACGACGTCTCGAGGAACAGGCCCCACCGGTTGCCGAGTCGCGTACCGACGGTCGCGCCGACCAGGTGGTTGAGCCCGCTCGCGCTCGCGCCCATGTCGTCCTTGCTGCTCGTGTAGCGCAGCACGTACTTCGGCGCGGTGTAGAGCGCGAACGCCTTGGCGACGTCGTAGCTGGCATAGAGCGGCACGGTCGTGTCGACGATGGTCGAGCTCGTCTCCATGCCCTCGCTGCCGCTCGTCAGCTTGAGGTAGCCGACCCCGACCCCGGCCGCGAGCGCGAACTTGCCGGCATCGAGGAACTGGTACTTGCCGTCGATGCCCGCGGTGCCGGGCACCGTGACCTTCGCACCGATCTCGACCTTGTCGACGATGCCCCGGCGGTAACCGAGCTCCATGTACGGCATCGCGAGCGTGACCTCGCTATCCGTGGCGTCGCTGGCATCGGCGTTGATGTCGGGACTCGAGTAGAAGCCACCGCCAACGAGCACGCGCTGGTGCCCCGGATCGAGGGCCTTTGCGGTCTGCAGTGTCGAGGAGTTCACACACGCGGTCGTAAGTGCGGAAAAAGCGAGGATACCGGCGGCAGCGATTTTCATGAGTGGAGGATTCCTTTCGCGGTGGTAAGACGAGGCGCCGTCGCGTCGTGGGAACTATTTTTTGATGCGCTCGTTCGTTGCCTTCGGGCTGGTGGTCTTCGCGGTGCTCGCCCTGGCGAGTGGCAGCGCGTTCGCGGAGCAGCGCTACGCGGTCGTGATCGGCGCGAACCCGGGCTGGTCGTCGGATCGCCCGCTGCGCTACGCGGAGAACGACGCCGAGCGGGTCCGTGACGTGCTCGTGTCGCTCGGCGGGTTCGCACCCGATCGCGTGGCGCTGCTGCGCGATCCCGATACGTCGGAGGTGCGGGCGACGCTGCGCGACCTCGCGCGCGTGACCCGGGCGAGCTCCGAGGACACGCTCGTGTTCGTCTACTACTCGGGCCACGCCGACGACGAGAACCTGCACCTCAAGGGCGAGCCGCTCGGGTTCAAGGAGCTGCACGCGACGCTGCGCAGCCTGCCCTCGACGCTCAAGCTCGCCGTGATCGACGCGTGCAAGTCCGGCGCGGTGACCCGCAAGGGCGGCATGCGCGTCGACGAGTTCGCGGTCAGCGTCGACAACCCGAAGCTCTCGGGCATGGTGATCCTGACGAGCAGCGGTGCCGACGAGCTATCGCAGGAGTCGCGCGCGCTCGCCGGCTCGGTGTTCACCCATCACCTGGTCTCGGGGCTGCGCGGTGCGGCCGACGTCAACAAGGACCACAAGGTCACGCTCGGCGAGGCGTACCAGTACGCGTACACGCGCACGCGCGCGGACACCGCGACGACGGGGACGCCGCAGCGGCCGTCGTTTCGCTACGAGCTGACCGGGCAGGGCGAGCTCGTGCTCGCGGATCTCGAGACGGCGAAGACCGCGCACGTCGCGCTGCCCCGAGGGGACGTCACCAAGTACGTCGTGCTCGACTCGCACGAGTGGCGGCTCGTCGCCGAGGCCCAGGGCGCCAAGGATCGCGAGGTCGTGCTCGCGCTCGCGCCCGGCAGCTACCGCGTCAAGAAGATCTATCCGGATCGGCTCGAGGTCGGCAGCCTCGTGCTCGCGGCCGGCGAGAAGGCGCTCGTCGACAACATCGCGTACGAATCCGCGCCGCTGTCGCGGGGCATCGTCAAGGGCAGCCCCGATGACCTCGACCCCGAGGAGCACCGCGAGTGGCAGCGCTCGCAGGCGTTCGGGCTGCTCGCCCAGGGCCAGGCGAGCGCCGCGCTGAGCATCTTCGATCAGCTGCTACGCCAGGCGCCGGATGACACCCAGGCGTGGCGCGGCCGGGCACGTGCGCTCGTCCGGCTCGCCGAGGCGTACCAGCGCGTCAACGACGGCGTGCGCGAGCGGCTCGTCCTCAACGACGCGCTCAAGGCCGACCCGTCCCTGACCCAGGACCCGATGTTCGCGATCTGGTACCAGCGGCTCGGCGAGCTCGACGCGCGTAACCAGGTCACCGCCGAGCGCAAGCTCAAGCTCGAGCATGACGTCAAGCGGAACCCGCGCACGACGAAGTCGTTCGGCCTCGGCTTCGACGTGCTGTCCGCGCGCGGCCTGTTCACCGTCGATGCCTCGCTGGTGTGGAAGCACATGGTGTTCCCGCACGTCGCGCTCGATCTGGGCAGCCAGGGCTTCGATGCCGGTGTCGTGATCGCGCCGCTGCCGTCGCGGTGGAGCCCGTTCCTCGGCGTCGGCGGCCACGTGTCGCTCGCGAAGCTCGGCGTCGATCTCGGCGGCGAGGACGGCATGGTGACGGTCAACGACCAGAGCTACTCGACGGACGAGATGTTCGGACTCCACGTCCGTGCCGAGGCGGGTGCACAGTTCGTCGGCAGCTCGGGATTCACCACCGAGCTCGGCTTCGCGCTGATGATGTTCAACGACCGCAACGGCAAGCAGCGGACCTCCGGCTGGCCGATCTTCCATTTCGGCTGGGTTTGGTAACTTCCAGTTCCCACTTTTTCCGCCCGCGTCGTCTACCATCACATGCGAGATGCCTCCGGGAGGGGAAGGCGATGACCTCGCCGCTCTGTATCGGCGCCACGCGCCGGCGCTGCAGCGCAGGTGCGCGAGTATCGTCGGCAATGCGGAGGAGGCTCGCGATCTGGTGCAAGAGACGTTTGCTCGCTACATCTCCGCACGTGGGAGCTTCACCGACCGGGCGTCGCCGTTCACGGTGCTCTACCGGATCGCGACGAACGCCTCGATCGATCGGCTGCGCCGCCGCAAGACGGCCACCGAGGAAGAGCTCGATCCGGAGACCCGCGCCGGCGATCTGGGGGGCGAGCCGCACCGCATCGAGAACCTGCACGACCTGGCCCAGCTCACGCGAGGGCTCTCCGAGGAGGAGCTGACCGTGGCGGTGCTCCATCACCTCGATGGCTACACCCAGGAGGCGATCGCCTCGTCTCTCGATCTGTCGCGCAAGACGGTCGGCAAGATCCTCGCCCGCTTCGAGGACCACGTGAAGAAGCGCGCCGCGCGGCTCGGCTTCACCGACCAGCGGAGGGCGAGCGATGGCTGAGCGCCGCTTCACCGATCTCGAGCTCGAGCGCGAGCTCGCCGGTGACCTGCCGTCCGAGCGCGGCTTCGCCGAGCACGCGACCGAGGCCGACCGCGCGCGGCTCGCCGAGCTTGCCGGCGAGCACGAGGCGTTCCTGCGCGGCATCGACGTAGATGCCGAGCTGCGCCAGATCGAGCAGCGGGTCGCGCGCGCGGCTCCCGAGAAGCGGCCGGCCTGGTGGCGCTGGCTCGTGCCGGCCGGGGCGCTCGCCGCCGCGGCGACGGTCGCGCTCGTCGTGCTTCGCCGCGGCGACACCCCGCAGCCGGTCGTCGACGACCTCCAGGTCAAGGGCGACGAGATCGCGCTGGTCGTTCACGTCGCCACCGAGACCGGCAGCCGGCGGGTGAGCTCGGGCGACGAGGTCCGGCCCGGCGACAAGCTGCGCTTCGAGATCAACGCGCTGAAGCCGGGCTACGTCGCGGTCGTCGGCATCGACGGCTCGGGCACGCTCTCGATCTATCACCCGGGCAACGGCACCGGGCCGATCGCGTTCGACCCGCAGGCACGCGTGCTGCCCGGCGCGATCCGCCTCGACGCGACCCCGGGCGACGAGCGCTTCTTCGCGATCTACTCGCCGACGCCGTTCGCGTTCGACACCGTGCTGCCCGCGCTCGAGGAAAATCGCGCGCTTCCGCCGGGCGTCAGCAAGGCGGAGGTCGTGCTGAAGAAAAACGTCGCACCTTGACCGACTCACCCGTCAGAGAGCGCATGAAGACACTATCGACTGTTCTCGCGATCGCGATGATGGGGCTCGTCGGCTGCGCGACCGACGACGCGGACGTGCCGGACCTCAGCGACCAGATGCTGGCCGGCGAGGTCGGCGGCCAGACCTGGACATTCGCGGCCGGTCAGACGGACGCGTTCCTCTCCGAGGGCGAGGACGACTTCTTCGCGACGCTCTACCCGATGTCGTTCACGACCTGCGGGTTCTCGGAGCCGGGTGGCAATCACCTGATCGTCGCGATCCCGAAGGAGCCGGGCGAGTACGAGATGAGCCTGTCGCGCAACATGACGTTCGTGGTCGGCGACAGCCAGAACCTGATCGCGACGCAGGGCCGCATCGTCGTCGACGAGGTGACCGACACCACGGTCAAGGGCGGGCTCGTCGCGACGTACGACGACGGCAACCAGGTCAACGGCCGGTTCGAGCTCACGATCTGCGCCGAGTGATCCCGCGTGCGCGGCGGCCCGCGTCGCATATGATCCGGGCGTGACCACCGCGCTGCCACCCTGCGGCCTCTACCGCACCCTCGAGAAGATCGGCGACATCGACGCCGGCCGCCTCGTCTACTTCCACAACCACGGCGATCCGGGTCCCGGCCTATACGTCCCCGAGCGGTGGGCGCACAACCGCGCCCACTTCTCGCAGAACGGCATGACCGTGCCGGCGAGCTTCGATCCGCGCGCGCTGCGTGCGCTGCCGGCCGAGGGCTTCTACCGGGTCAAGGCAGCGTTCTTCTGCTGCGAGAAGCAGTGCGTGAAGTTCGAGCCCGATGCGTTCGTCCAGCTCGGCTACAACGGCGCCGGCAAGGCGCTCGTGTTCGTCCCCGAATTCGCGGGCGGCGTGATCAGCGTCCCCGAGCGCGGCACGTTCGTCGACGACGCCGCACTCGTCAGCCTCGTCCAGCTCAAGCTCCCCGAGCGCCGCGACGAGATCGCGCTGCCGCGCGGCATCGTCGTGCACTGATCGACGGCTACCAGCTCTTCGAGAAGCCGACCATGAACATCAGGTAGTGCGACGTGATCGAGCCCTGGTTGTACGGGCTCTCGGTCTGGTTATCGGCCGGGATGAGCGGGCTCGTCGGATCGGGGCCCTGGCGATCGCCCACCGGGCGCTCGTTGCCGTCGCCCGCACAGCCGAAGCCCGTCGAGGTCGGGTTGCAGTCGCTGCCGTCGGGCGCCGCGCCCGGGTTCGTGTTCGTCCCCTCGTGGATGTAGCCGAAGCCGGCGGTGGCCTGCCAGCCGGGGCCGTCGAACGAGCCGCCGACCGCGATCGTGTGGCGGGCCGCGCCGTCGAAGTTCGCGCGCAGCCAGCCGGTCTTCGCCGCGGCGGTGTCGTAGGCGTAGCCGCCGCGCAGCGTGACGTCGTTGGTGGCGACCGGGATGCGATAGCTGCCGCCGAGGCGGACGCCGAACGTGTCCTGGAGACCGAGGTTGACCGCGTTGGTCTGCAGCGACTGCGCGAACGTCATCGTCGCAGCGTTGTAGAGACCGGAGTCGATCTGGACCCGGTACTGCCCCGGGCTCGTGCAGCTCGAATCCTTGATGTGCTCGCTGTCGAAGTCGCAGCGCTTGCCCCAGTTCTCCCATGTGGCGTCGAGCTCGATGTCCGCGATCTGCTCGCCGGCGCCGTCGAGGAACTTGTAGCGGCCGCCGACCGTCGCGGTCATCGGCAGCTGGAGCGAGATGCACGCCTTCTGCTCCGCCATCGTGCCGCCCTTGGCGCACTTGGCCATCGCGTCGGGGACCGGGCCGATCGTCTTGGTCTGATCGGTCGACGAGCCCTTCATGCTGACCGCGGTGCCCTTCGCCTTGATGACGACAGGCGCGGTGACGTTCGCGCCGAGCTCGATCGACGGGCCGATGCGATAGGTCGCGCCGAGGCCGCCGGTCGGAATGAATGGATCGCTGACGTCGGCGGTGAAGATGCTGTCGTTGCGGATGTCCTCGTCGACGTTCGCCGGCGTGCCCCACACGACGACCGTGGTCTTGGTCTTGAGGTTACCGGCGGTGAAGCGGACACCGACGTCGAGATCGGGCGTGATCCGGTACGCCGCGGCCACCGACGGGAACAGCGCCGCGCTCTCCTGCCTCATCACGTCGTAGCGGGTCGGCGGTGGCGCGATGCTGTCGTTGTCGCTGTCGCGCACGTAGTCGTAGCCCTGCGACATGTCGCGGAACGGGTAGCCGCTCGGCGTGAACAGGCCGCCGGCGACGGTGAGGCCGGGCACGCGGCCGCCGAGGTCCCACGAGACCGCGAGCACCGGCAGCGGCTGGAACTTGCCGATGCCGAGTGGTGGGGCCGGATCGTTCTCGACCGTGGCGTACGGGTCGCCGTTGTACGGCCGCAGTGTGCCGTCGGGGTTGGTCACCGGATCGTAGGTGCCGCGCCGCGAGAAGCTCATGTAGTACTGGACGAGGTTCGCCGCGATCGTGATCGTCAGCCCGTGGGCCTTGGCGAGCCCGGCCGGGTTGATCGACATCGCCTCGCCGTCGTCGGTCGATGCCACGGCGGCACCGGCGCGCGAGGTCGAGATGGCGCCGGTCCCCGGTAAGAACAACCCGCCGGCGCTCGCGGATTGAACGAAGACGAATAGACTACCGGCGATTGCCGTCCCCCGAAGCTTCATGGCAGGCGGGAATCTACATCAGTCTCGCGCTCGCGGGCTGCCAACCTTTCGCGTGATCGCTCTACACTCTGGTGTGGCCGACGACGAAGGCACCAGGCGCTGGCAGCGGCTCGACTGGCCGGCGCGCGAGGTCGATCCGATCCACGCGCTGCGCTCGGCGATCGGGATGGTGCGCGCCGCGCCGCGCGATCCGGAAGCCCGGCGCCGGCTGCGCGCGCTCGCCGCCGAGCAGAGCTCGTGGGAGCAGCTCGCGCTCTTGCTCGCCGACGAGGCGCGGGCCGCCGTCGAGAAGCCGGAGCTCGCCGCCGCGTTCTACGAGGAGCTGGCCGACGTCCACGAGAACCTCGATCAGCCGCTCGAGACGATCACCGCGATGGAGGCGGTCGTCGCGTTCGATCCGTACGATCCCGACCACCACGATCGGCTGGCCTGGCTGTACCGGCGCGCCGGCGCCGCGGTCAAGGCGGCGGCCGCGTTCGAGCGCGTCGGCGAGCTCGCGAAGGACGATCGCGCGCGGGCGGCGCTGCGTGCGGCCGGCCGGCTGTATCGCGAGAGTGGCCGGCTCGAGCAGGCGGTCGACGTCTATCGCACGATCGTCGAGCGGCGGCCGTCGGACGTCGAGGCGTGGCGCGCGCTCGACGAGATCCTCACCGAGCTCTCGCGCTGGCGCGAGGTCGCGAACGTGCGCGCCGCGCTCGCGGAGCGGGCGAGCGGCGTCGACAAGGCGGTGCTGCTGCGCTCGCAGGCCCGCGCGCTCGAGCAGGCGGGCGAGGGAGCCGCGGCGGCCCGGCTCGTCGCCGCGGCGGCCGGCCACGCCCCCGAGGATGTCAGCGGGCTCGTCGACTACGCGACCGTGCTCGCGCGCGAGGGCCGCGGCGCCGAGGCGGCGGACGTGCTCGATCGCCGGATCGCGCAGGCGGTCGACGACGGCGCGCCGGCCGGCAACATCGCGGCGCTGCGGCTGCGGCTCGTCGACGTGCTCGAGCGCAGTGACGATCGCGCCGGCGCGGCGCGCGTGCTCGACACGCTGCTCGCCGATCTGCCGGAGTACGTGCCCGCGCTCGAGCGGCTCGTCCACTACGCGACGCAGGACGGCGACGCGCGCGGTCAGGCCGAGGCACTGCTCCAGCTCACCGCCACCGACGATGGGCCGGACAATGCCGAGCGGATCGCGGAGACCGCGCGGCGC
>DAIRFU010000126.1:0-13147 GCA_036794935.1 Kofleriaceae bacterium
CAGGCTGTACCGCAACAGCGCACGCGCTTGCTCACCGAGCCGGGTGAGCGCGGCGCGCATCGCAGCATCGACCTCGGCGCGATAGTGCTCGCGCAGGTACTCGAGCGTGGGGTCGTCGGTGGGAGAGAGCATGTCGAGGACGGCGTCGTTCGAGACCGCGATATCGCGGCTGGCCTTCTTGAGCACGCGTACGAGCTCCCGGGTCGCGATCACGCGCACGTAGCTGCGTAGGTCGCCGCGGCCCGAAAATTCGGACACCGCCGCCGGTCGCCCGGGCTCGCTGACGAACAGGATGCGAGACAGCTGGCTGCGCACCTCGTCGACCTGATCGGCACGTGCTCGCAGGCGTGCGCCGCTCGCATCGATCTCTCGCAGGAACTCGGCCTGGAAGCAGCGAATGGCGGGCTCGTCGCCCGCCGCACAGGCGATCGCCAGGTACACGTGATCGGTTCGCACCCGGGCGAGCTGATCCGGACTCGCGATCGCGCCGAGCCTGCGCGCCAGCTCGGCGGCGAACGTCGCCGCCGCGACGACGATCCCCGGGTAGGCAGCCTGGGCGATGGCATGCAGCTCGGTGAGTGTCGCCGCGAGCGTCGTCGCGTCATCGAACCGCGGCCGCGCCTCCTCGTCGAGCGCAGCCATGAACACACCTGCCAGCATCCCAACCTCATCCTACGTGCAACGGGTGGCCGATGCTTTACAACCCAGGCAGAACCGCGTACGACGGTGATGGTGGCGGGGTGCCCGAACACTGACACGCTGGGCGCGTTGGTCTCCGGTGCGCTGTCGGCGGCGGCACGCGCAGAGGTCGCGAATCATGCGGCATCGTGCGATGTGTGCCACGCCCTGATCGAGGGCCTGATCGAGCCCGCAATCGACGCGACCACCGCGGGTGGCGCGGAGACATTCGCCAGCGGCGAGCAGCTCCTGCTGCGCCCCGGCGCGCGCGTGGGGCGCTACCTGATCGAGGCTCGGTTGGGTGCAGGTGGCATGGGTGTGGTCCACGCCGCCGTCGACTCCGAGCTGCAGCGGCGGGTCGCGTTGAAGCTGCTGCGCGCGGATCGCGATGGTGTGGATGGCAGCGCGGGTCGCGAGCGGCTGATGCGCGAGGCCCGTACCCTCGCTCGGCTCTCGCATCCAAACGTGGTGACCGTCTTCGACGTCGGCAGGCACCAAGGCCATCTGTTCATCGCGATGGAGCTCGTCGACGGCGGCAGCCTGAGCGCGTGGCTGCGCACGCCGCGCGGCGTTGCCGAGATCATCGAGCGCATGATCGAGGCGGCTCGTGGGCTCGCGGCCGCCCATTCGGCCGGCGTCGTCCACCGCGACATCAAGCCCGACAACATCCTGGTCGGGCTCGACGGACGTGCGCGCGTCACCGACTTCGGACTGGCGCGGCTCGCCGAGACCGCACCGATCCTGGATGATGAGACGGACCTCGACAGCGGCGTGGAGCCCGGCGGCCTGACGCGGACCGGAACGCTGATGGGCACGCCGGTGTACATGGCGCCCGAGCAGCTGTCGCGCGGGGTGACGAGCCCGCACACGGATCAGTGGTCGTTCTGCGCGACGCTCTACGAGGCGCTTGCCGGCGTGCGGCCGTTCGGCATCGACGATCTCGACGCGCGGCAGTCCGCGATCGGCGACGGTCGCCTGATCGCCCCGCTGCCGGAACGGCACGTGCCCACGTGGCTGCGGCAGATCGTGCTCCGCGGCCTACGCACCGATCCCGACGCGCGCTGGCCGTCGATGAGCGTGCTCGCGGGTGTCCTCGCCGGACGTCACCGCCGGCGGCGGCGCATCGCGCTCGCGGTCGCCGGCGCGCTCGCGATCGTGGGCGTCGCGGCTGGGCTCTCGTTCGGTGCGTCCGGCGGCGTGGCGAAGGTCGACCCGCCGAATGTGATGACGCGCTCGCAGAAGTGGACCGATCAGCGGCCGGGATGCGATTGCCCGTACTCCGCGTGCAAGGACGGCTGCGTCTCGGTCTGCCGCGCACACGACTACACGCTCGGCGCGAAGGTCCCCGGCATCAACGTCGACGGCCGTCAGGAGGCGCTGCTCGGCGCCTCCGCCGATGGCGACACCATCCTCTATCTCGCAGGTCCGCGGTGCTCGCTCGACCGCTTGCTGCTCGCGCGGCGTCACGGCTCGACCTTCGTGCCCGTCGATCTCACCGACCAGCTCGATCGCAGCCGCGTCGGCATCTTCGAGGGCTGCTGTACGTTGTCGGCGGATGGTCAGGAGCTGGTGCTCGCATCCGCCACACGGACCGGCTTCGTCCAGGCTCGCCTCGTCGGGAACCGCGTGCTGCCACCCGATCCGATCGAGCTGATCGCGCGCCCCGCATCCGGCACGGTTCGCTATCCGGTGCTCGGGGCCGACGCGCTGACGCTCTACTACCACCTCGAGGACCCGGGACCCGCCGGCGATGCGGGACCGCGGGATGGTACCTACCAGACCCAACGATCAGATCGTCGCTCGGCGTTCACGCGGCCGCAGCGCCTCACCGGGAGAGCACGCAGGTACGAGTACCTGACCGGCGTGTCGTCGGATGGCCTGTCCGTGTTCATGACCGTCGACTTCGAGACCCGCGTCCTGGTCAGGGCGAGCGCTGCGGAACCGTTTGGCGATCCCGCGCCGGGCTTGATTCCAGCGAGCCTACCGGGCTGGCGAGCGATCCCGCTCGGAGACTGCCGTCGCATCCTCACGACCTCGACGCCCGGTGGATGCGAAGGAGAGGACATCGCGTACCTCGAAGCCGTCGCTGCCCCGCACTGACGCCGCACGACGTGACGGCAGCCGCTGGTCAGAAGTCGGTGCCGATGCCGGCCTGGACGATCAGCGGATTGATCCACATGTTCATCTTCGCGGTGCCGACCTCGACGTTGTCGAACAGCTCCAGGTCCGGCGTGCGCACCTGGATGTGATCGACGGTGGCGCGCGCCCGGAGCAGCGCGATGAACTTGAGGTCGAGCCGCGCGTAGATGCGGTTCGTGATCTTCGCGTCGAGGCCAGCCTGCAGCACGACCCCGGGCGACGGCGCGATCGACATCGTCGGCTGGCTGACCTCGGTGAGCTGCGCGTTCGTGACCTTCTCGTCCGCCGCGAACATCAGCGCCGGTCCCGCACCGACGTACGGCGTCACCGGGCCGAGCGTGCCGACCTGGTAGACCGCGGTGAGCACGATCGGGATCGCCTTGGCCTCGCCGAGGTCGGGACCGAGCGCCATGATCCCGGTCGGGATGCCGAGCGCGGTCGGCGCGAGCGACTGGTTCGCGAGCGTGCCGGTCGCCTGGAACTTCACGGTGAACGGCAGGCCGACGATCGTCTCGACCGACAGCTTGTCGCCGCCGAACGGCAGCACGTAGCCGAGGATGATGCCGGGGATCGTCGCCGAGCTGATCGTCGCGCCCGAGCCCGCGATCGGGCCGTCGGTGAGCGCGAGGCTCGCCGGGCCATCGACGCCGACGAGCTCCATCTCGTCCGACTGCTCGAGCGGCGCGATGTGCACGGCGCCCGCGCGGATGTAGAACTTCTTGCGGCGCCCGTCGGCGTGCGCGAGCGAGGGCACCAGGAGCGCGAGGAGCGCGAGGACAGGCAGGCGGTTCATAGCGACACTCCTCGTTGCGCGGGCGACTCGAGCTGGAGCTTCATCTCGCCAGCGGGCACGATCATGTCGATGCTGCCGTCGCCGATGAGCGGCGGACTGAGCTTGACCGTGACCGGCAGGTCCGCGGTGTTCGCCAGCGAGATCGCGATCCGGCCGTCGGGCAAGAACGTCAGCGGTCCCTCGAGCTGCACCGAGAGCAGCTTGCTGTGCAGGTCATGGCCCGTGCCGAGGGGCAGGCTCATGTCGGGCGCATCCATGTAGAGCTCGAGCGCGAGGACCATCGTCGGCGTGCCGCCGCGATCGACGACGTAGCCCATGACGGGCCCATCGGCCGGCTCGCGAACGCGCATCACCTGGACCGCCGTCGAGGTCGAGGGACTGAGGAGGCCGAGGTCCGCCGTCATCGAGATCGACGTGCCGTACATCGCCTGTGCCGAGAGCTTGACCGGGATGCACGACGCCGCCGTCTCGCCGCCCGGCAGCACGCAGTCGGTCGTCGCCGCGCCCATGTCCGCCGGCATCGAGCCGACGAGGAACATGCAGTTCTCCTTCTCGGGCGTCGCCGGCACGCAGTCGGGTCCGTCGAAGGTCGCGCCGTTGACGCTGCCCGACGTGCCGACGATGCGCAGCGCGGCGCGGTTGTCGTCGCGCTCCTGCTCGCTGCTGTCGCGGAACCCCGAACCGTTGACGTCGGTGAACGGAAACGGTGCGGTCATCATGAACGTGCCGCCCGTCGCGTCCGCGCCGCTGAACGGGATCACGAGCGCCGGGCCACCGGCGTCGCCACCCTCGTCGCCGGCGAGCGGATCGAAGTTCGCGGCCCCCGACAGCCCGCAGATCTCGTTCGCGTCGCAGCCGGTGTTGCCGCCCGAGATCAGGCTCAGCTTGTAGTGCGTGCCCGACGTCCACGGCCGATCGGGAACGAACGAGAGGTCGCGGTCATGGACGAGCAACGTGCCGGGGACCGGCGCCGTGCACGCGCCGGCTGCATCGACCTCCTCGACACGCACCGCGCCGGTGTTGCATGCGGTGCCGAGCGTGACCGCGTTGCGCCGGATCGGGCCGGTGAACGCGACGACGACCGGCTGATCGGCGCCGATCGTGAACGGTCGGTAGAGATCGTCGCTGTCCTTCGAGCCGGCGCAGCGGCCGGGGCTCTCCGCCGTCGCACCGGTCAGCGCGCACGCGACGCCAGGATACACGGCGGATACCGACGGGCCGACGTTCGTCGACTGCAGCGTCGGCGTGACAAAGCTGAGGTTGTTCACCGTGAGCTTGTTGCCCGCGGCGTCGACGACATCGTCGAACACGACCCGGTAGATCCGCGAGTACGGCAGCTGGGCGAGCGGCCGCAGCACGACGGCCGCGCCGTGGCTCTCGATCGTCGTCGCGACCGCACCGCTGACCGTGTCCTCGAGCCGGATGCCACCGGCGCGCGCGCGATCGATATCGATCGGCTCGTCGAAGATCAGCTCGATGCCGCCGTCGACCGGCAGCTCGCTGCTCATGCTCGGCAGACTGGCGACCAGCGTGGGCGCCGTGGTGTCGGCAGGCACGCCCGCGGACGGGTCGGTGTCGGTGAACAGCTCCATGACCATGTTCGTCGGCGCCGCGGTCACGCCGAGCACGGCCATGTCCATCGACGCGACCTGCTCGATCGCGAGCACGCCATCGGTCGCGATCGCGGTGCCGGTCGCCTGCACGCCGAGCACGGTCTGGGTCACCGCTGCGTTGCCCTTGGCATCGGTACCGAAGATCGCGAGGTCGAGGGTGAGATCGACGTACAGCGGCGCGCGCGCGTTCTCCGGGCGCTGGTCGGCGGGCTGGTACGGGTTGCGGTAGAGCCGTCCGCCGGCGTCGGTGAGCAGCTCGATCTGGAGATCGCCGGTCGTCTCACCCGACGGAATCACGCCGCCGAGCATGATGTCGAAGCCGCTCATGGTCAGGCGCTGGCCCTTGCGCAGCGTGAACGCGATCGGGCCACCGAGCGCCTTCGGATCGCCGAGCTCCGCGGCGAGCGCGCCCGGCTGCAGGTGCGTCGTCTCCTCGCCGATGAGCGGGCTCGCAAGCACGATGTCGTTCGGCACCCCACCGGAGCGCGACTGGGCCGGCCCCGGATCGCCCTCCTGGCGCGTGCGCAGCACCTGGCCGATCGGTGTCGCCGCGCCGATCGCCTGCGGGACGATGGTCACCGTGGTCGGCGCGAGTGCCTCGCCGCCGAGGTCGCGAAGCTGATCGCCCAGCCGCAGCGTGTACATCCCGCCGGCGGCGAGATCCTCGACCGGATCGATCGACACGTGGATGCCGCTCGAGACGAGCGACGCGGGTACCTGGTTGCCGGACTCGTCGAGGAGCTCGATGGCGCCGGCGGCGCGGGCCACGCTGCGTGGATCGAGCGGCTCGGAGAACACGAGCCGGATCGTCGTCGTCTCGAACATCGGCCGGAACGACGTGCCGACCTGCGTCGGATCGCCGCCGTTGACCGCGACGAGCGTCGGTGGTCCCGAGCGCGGTTGCGACGACCGCGTCGTGAACGAGAACAGCGGGCCGGTGCCCGGGATGTTCTGCGCGTCGGGTGCGAGCGCGTTCTGGACCTGCACGCCGTAGGTCGTGCCGGGCGCGAGCACGGCGCTCGTGATGTTCACGCTCGTGCCGGCGCCGGTCACCGAGACCTCGGTCTCCACCGGCCCGTCGGGGCCGACGAGCGACACCGCGCTCGCCGCCATACTCTCGTCGACCGGATCCGAGAACGTGATCACGATCCGCGAGCCGAGCGGGACATCGAGCTGACCCTCGATCGGATAGGTGAACACCACACCGGGGGCGGCGGTCTTCAGCGGCTCGACCGCATCACTACACCCGGCAACCAGCAAGCAAAGCAGTACCTTTGCGCATCGCGACACCAGACCACCCTATCAGCGCCGCCCGGCTTATTGAACGATCGTTCGCACACCGTTTCGTTGACGGGTCCGTCAGCCGTGAGCCGACACACAAACATTTCAATCACCAGCGCGCGAGGGCGATGAATCCGTCGGCGCCCGCCGGCTCGCCCTCGACGCTGCCCGGCGTCCCCGCGAGCTCGAGCAGCGTCGCCGTCGCGAACAGCTGGAGCAGCCGCCAGCCTGGGTGGGCGAACAGCGGCGTGCCGCGAAACGTGAGCCGCGCGCTGCGGCCCGCGATCGCGACCTCGACCGTGCCGCGCTCGTGGACCTTGCGGAACTGGCGCGGCGCCAGCCCGAGCGCGCGTGCGGGTCCCAGGCCGCGCACGATCGCGAGGTGGACGCGGCCCATGCCAGCGCGCGTGTCCTCGACGAGCAGGGGATAGAGCGCGCGCATGTCGCCGCCGAGCAGCTCGTCGACGATCGCCTCGGTGAGCACGAGCTGCGCATGGACGGGCAGCCAGTCGCGTGCGGAGAGCACGGCCGGCAGCGTGTCGAGCGGCGGCGCGAGCCGGGCGCGCACGCGGGCAAGCGCGGCCTCGCCGAAGCGCGCGACGAGGTTTTGGCCCCACGCTCCGAGCAGATCGCCGCGGCTCTTTCCCGGCAGCGCGCGCACGCGTTCCCGATCCCAGCGTGGCTCTGCGGCGAGCATGTCGATCGTGACCGCCACGCGCCGAAACTACTCGGTTCCCTACAGTCCCGATGCGCGAACTGCGCAATTGCTAACAGGGGACAGCAAATTTGTGCGTTGAACGCGACGACCGTTCGTGTACCGTCGCCGCGCTGTCATGCCGAGAATTACCTGGTGGCCAGAGCGGGGGCCCATTGACCTCGCGCATCACGATCTGCCCCACCCGGCGGCCGACACCGAGTGGTGGTACGTCAACTCGCACCTGCGCCTCGTCGACGGCCGCACCGTCGGCGTGTTCGCCGCGTTCTTCCGCATCATCTCGGCGGCCGACGAGGCGACCGGCCAGGTCGAGTACGCGCACTCGTACACGTGGGCGCTCAGCGACCTCGCGACCGGGCGCTATCTCGGCGAGTCGCGCGTCGACGCGCGCGCGCCGCAGCTCGGCCTCGAGCGGATCCAGAATGGCCGCGGCTCGAAGGACGACCGCCTCAACCGCGCGATGGCCGAGATCCTCGAGCGCGGCAGCGTGCCGGGTCCCGATCGCGTGTTCGACGGTCCGATCCGCGTCGCCACCGACCGCCTGCTCGTCGAGTACGGCAGCGGCAGCTTCGCGAAGCAGGACGACGGCAGCTACCGCGTTCGCGTCGCCCACGCCGACGAGCACACCGCGTGCGATCTCGTGTTCGCGCCGCAGAAACAGCCGATCCGCCACGGCGACGACGGCCTCGTGCGCGGCAACGCGGGCGAGCAGATGTTCTATTACTTCGTGCCGCGCTGTGCGGTCAGCGGCACGGTGACGATCGACGGCGAGACCGTCGCGATCGAAGCCGGTCAGGGCTGGTACGACCACGAGTTCGGCGGCTACGTCGCCGACGAGGCCGCGCCGCAAGGGGAAGGCGCCGGCATCCGCGACCTCGGCTGGAACTGGACCGCGGTCCAGCTCGACGACGGCACGGAGCTCACCGCGTACGAGATCATCGATGTCCGCTCGGCCGAGTCCGTGGGCAAGTGGCTGATCGCGATCGACGCCGAGTCCAACCGCGCCACGATCCCCGACGTCAGCTTCACGCCGCTCGCCGGCTGGACCTCCAAGCGCACGTTCCATGGCTATCCGACGAGCTGGCGGCTCACCGCCGCGTCGCTCGGGCTCGATCTGCAGATCGAGGCCGCGTTCGCCGACCAGGAGCTGATCACGGTCATCTCCAAGCCGGCGTTCTGGGAGGGCCGCTGTACCGTGCGCGGTACGATCAGTGGTCGCGCGGTCACCGGTGTCGCGTACATCGAGCGCAGCGGCTTCGAGAACATCGACACGCTCGACGACTTCTTCGCCGCCGTCGGCAAGGAGGTGCGCCGCTCGACGGCCGCCGCGCTGCCGCTCGAGCCCACGCACGACGAGATGCGCGATCTGATCGCGAGCGAGGAGCTCGCGCACTACATGGAGGGCGTCGACCGGCCGACGATGGCCGCGACCCTCATCGCGCCGATCCGCGAGATGGTCGATCGCGGCGGCAAGTCGTGGCGCTCGTACGCCGCCCTCGCCTGCTGCGACGTGGTCGGCGGCGACTCGCGCAAGTTCTCCCAGTGGCTCGCGATGCCGGAGCTGCTCCACGTCGGCTCGCTGATCATCGACGATGTCCAGGATCGCTCGACCGTGCGCCGCGGCGGCCCCGCATGTCACGTCACCCACGGCGAGCCCGTCGCGATCAACAGTGGCACGGCCGCGTACTTCTTGACCCAGAACCAGCTCCACTCCGACGAGCTGTCCTCCGATCAGAAGCTGCGCATCTACGACCTGTACTTCGCGGCGATGCGCGCCGGCCACGCCGGCCAGGCGATCGATCTCGGCGGCATGGCGCCACTGATGGCCGGTGTCGTCGAGACCGGCGACAGCAAGGAGCTCGTCGCGCGCATCCTCGCCTGCCACCGGCTCAAGACCGCCGCCCCGGCCGGCTGCCTCGCGCGCATGGGCGCGGTCGCCGGCAATGGCAGCGACGAGCAGATCGCCGCGGTCGGCGAGCTGTTCGAGGCGATCGGGCTCGCGTTCCAGATCATGGACGACGTGCTCAACCTGCGCGGCTTCAAGGGCAACCTCAAGCAGCGCGGCGAGGACATCTCGAACGGCACGGTCACGCTGCCGATCGCGATCGCGATGAGCCGGCTGCCGCGCGACCAGCGCGAGTGGCTGTGGCGCACGCTGCAGGACAAGCCGACCGACGCCGCGACCGTCGCCGCCGCGATCGAGGTGGTGCAGAGCTGTGGCGCGATCGCCGCCTGCGCCGATCACGCGCGCGAGCTCGTCGAGGCCGGCTGGCGCAAGGCCGAGCCGCTGCTCGAGCCGTCGCTGCCGCGCGTGATGTTGCGCGCGTTCGGCTGGTACGTGCTCGAGCGCCACTACTAGGGCCCGACGCCGTGGACCGGATCGTCGGCTGGCTCGGCGCGCGGCGGGCACCGTGGCTCGTGATCGCGATCGGGATCGCGCTCGCCGCGCCCGCGCTCACCGCCGACTTCACCGCCGACGATCACCTCCACCGCGTGGTCGAGCGCGCCGATCCGGGGATCGCCGGCCTGCACGCGCGCCCGCTCGATCTGTTCGTGTTCGCGACCGGCGATCCGGCGGACACCATCCAGCTCCGCGACGGCGGCCTGTTCCCGTGGTGGGTCGATCCATCGCTGCGGCTCGCGTTCTTCCGACCGCTATCGTCGGCGACCCACGCGCTCGATCACGCGCTGTGGCCCGACAGCGCGGTCGCCCAGCTCGCTCACAACCTGCTATGGCACGCGCTCGCGCTCCTGATCGCGTGGCTGTTCTTCCGCCGCTTTCTTCCCGGTCGCGAGCGCTGGCTGGCCGTGCTCGCGCTCGCGCTGTTCGCGTTCGACGACGCGCGCGGGCCGGTCGTCGGCTGGATCGCGAACCGCAACGCGCTCGTCGCGCTCGTGCTCGCCGTCCCGGTCCTGCTCGCGCACGATCGCTGGCGCCGCGATGGCTGGGCGCGCGGCCGCGTCGTCGCGCCACTGCTGTTCGCGGTCGCGCTCGGTGCCGGCGAGTCAGCACTCGCGATCCTCGCCTACGTCGCCGCCCACGCGCTGTGGCTGGATCGGGCCCGCTGGCGCGACCGCGCGATCGCGCTCGCGCCGTACCTCGCGATCGTCATCGGCTGGCGGATCGTCTACGCGCACCTCGGCTACGGCGTCGCCGGCTCCGGCATCTACCTCGATCCCGGCGCCGATCCGCTCGCCTTCCTCACCGCCGCCGCGACCCGGCTGCCGTTCTTGCTCGCCGGTCAGCTGGCGCTGCCGTGGTCGGACTTCGCGTCGTTCTACGCCGTGCTCGGCGTGACCGCGGTGATGCTCGCGATCGCCGTCGCCCTGCTCGTCGCGATCGGGCTCGCGTGCGCGCGCCTGCTCCGTCGCGACCCGGCAGCGCGCTTCTTCGCGACCGGCATGCTGCTCGCCGCGATCCCGGTCGCGAGCACGTTCCCCGCCGATCGCCTGCTCACGTTCACCTCGCTCGGCGCGATGGGCCTCGTCGCGCAGCTGATCGGCGCCGCGCTTTGCCGCCGCGAGCTGCTCGGCGATCGCAAGCCGCGCCGCATCGCCGCCGCATCGATCGCGTACCTGCTGGTGCTGCTCCACCTCGTGCTCGCGCCGCCATTCCTCGTGCTGCGCTCGCGCTCGATGGTCGCCGTCGCGCGTGTGCTCGATCGCGCCGACGCGTCGATCCCGGCCACCACCGGCCGCACCGTCATCATCGCGGCGACGCCCTCCGACGCGCTCGTCGGTTACGTCCCGATCATGCGAGCGTCGCGCGGCCAGCCCTGCCCCGCTCATCTGTACTGGCTCGCGACATCGACGACGCCCGTCACGCTCGAGCGGCTCGACGAGCGCACGCTGCGCGTCACGCCCGAGCAGGGCTTCTTGCGTTACGAGCTCGATCAGATGACGCGGTCGGCGCGCCAGCGCCCGTTCAGCGTCGGCGACCGGATCCCGCTCACCGGGCTGACCATCGAGATCGAATCGGTCACGGCCGATCGCCGGCCGGCGAGCGTGCTCGCCCACTTCACGACGCCGCTCGACGATCCGTCACGGATCTGGCTGCGCTGGCAGGGCCACGGCTACGTGCCGTACACGCCGCCCGCCATCGGCCACCGCGAGACGCTGCCCGCGGTCGACTTCGGCACGCTGCTCGACGAGTAGCGTTCGCGCACACTCCCGATCACGTCACGCTGGGAACACCGTGACAGCCGCGCTGGCGCGCGCCCGACAGAGTGGCAAGGTCTCGCCATGGCAGAGCGAGGTGAGGCAGACGCGGACGCGGTGCCGACGCCGCATGACAATCCCCACGCGATGCACGACTACCGCGCGCGGCTCACGCGCGGCGAGGAGGTGATCGATCCCGAGGCGTGGGCCGGCGCGATCCCCGCAGCATCCGGCATCGCACCACGACTACGTCTCGGCAAGCAGCGCTGGTTCAACGTGCTGTGGCTCGTGCCGATCGGTTTCGTCCTGCTGCTGGTGGCGCTGGCTGCTGCGAAGGGCCTGCGCGCGATGCCCGACGTGGAGGCGTTCATCCAGCGCCACCCCGGGGTCGGCTACGCCGTGCGCTTCGACCAACCGATGCCCGGCTGGCTGCGCTGGCAGCACTTCTTGAACCTCTTCTTCATGCTGTTTGTCATCCGCGCCGGCGTACAGATCCTCGCCGATCACCCGCGGCTCTACTGGACGCGCCACTCGACGCCCGGCAAGGCGTGGCTCCGCATGCAGAAGCCCGTGCCCGCCGATCCGCTCTGGACCGCGAAGCAGGACTCGATCTCGCTGCCGCGCCACGTCGGGCTGCCCGGGTTGCGCCACTCGATCGGGCTCGCGCGCTGGTGGCACCTCGGCACCGACGTGCTCTGGCTCGCCAACGGCATCGTGTTCTACGTGCTGCTGTTCGCCAGCGGCGAGTGGCGCCGGCTCGTACCGACGAGCTGGCAGGTGTTCCCCGACGCGCTGTCCGTCATGATCCAGTACCTGTCGCTCGACTGGCCGGCCGACAATGGCTGGGCGGCCTACAACGGGCTCCAGGTCCTCGCGTACTTCGTCACGATCTTCGTCGCGGCGCCACTCGCGCTGATCACGGGCCTCGGGATGTCGCCGGCGCTGTCGACGCGCTTCAAGCGGATCAGCAAGCTGCTCAGCATCCAGGTCGCGCGCTCGCTGCACTTCCTCGTGTTGTGCTGGTTTCTGTTCTTCATCGTCGTGCACGTCACGCTCGTGTTCTCGACCGGCCTTCTGCGCAACCTGAACCACATCTACGCCGGAACCGACGCGAGCGACTGGTCCGGATTCTGGCTGTTCGCGATCTCGATGGTGGTCTGCATCGCCGCCTGGTTCGCGGCGACACCGCTCACGCTGCGCTACCCGGGCGTCGTGCAGCGCACCGGTGCTGCCCTCATCGGTCCGGCCGAGAGGCTGCTCGAGCACCTCGACGCCAAGCCGGGCGCGTATGGCGAGAAGGACATCTCGCCGTACTTCTGGCACAACGGCGCGTACCCCGAGTCGGACGAGTACCGCGCGCTGTACGACGCCGGGTTCCGCGACTACCGGCTACGCGTGCATGGACTCGTCGAGAATCCCGTCGAGCTCTCGCTCGCCGACTTGCGCGCACTGCCGCATCACGAGCAGATCACGCAGCACTTCTGCATCCAGGGCTGGTCCGGGGTCGCCAAGTGGGGCGGCGTGTCGATGACGACGATCCTCGAGCTCGTGAAGCCGGCCGCCGAGGCGAAGTGGGTCGTCTTCTACTCGCTCGGCGATGGCCCCGACAAGGGGCTGTACTACGACGCGCACCCGATCGAGCAGATGCGCTACCAGCTGACGATGCTCGCCTACGACATGAACGGCGAGCCGCTCACGTATGGTCACGGTGCGCCGCTACGCCTGCGTAGCTAGGTCCAGGTCGGGTTCAAGCAGGTGAAGTGGATCGCC
>DAIRFU010000715.1:0-3634 GCA_036794935.1 Kofleriaceae bacterium
GAGCGCAATCCGAACGCGAGTAGATCCTTGGCGCTGTACGCGAGCGCCAGTTGCTGCTTGACGGCGTCCGTCAGCTCTTCAGCATAGCGAAGCGAGCGACGGAGCACGCGGCCAGTATCGCGCCCACCAGCCAGGTTGTCACGTCTGTGGTCTACTGCGACTCGCCCATGTTTCACCGAGACGAGCTGACGATCGCGACGAACGGCCGCGGTACCTACGACATCACACAGCAGGTCGCAGCCGTCGCACGCGCAAGGAATGCGCGAATGGGCCTCGCGACCGTGTTCATCCACCACACGAGCGCGTCGTTGATCATCTGCGAGAACGCGGACCCGAGCGTGCGGCGCGATCTCGAGGCGTTCGCCGCGCGGCTCGTCCCCGATGGCGACCAGCTGTTCACCCACGATGCCGAGGGACCTGACGACATGCCCGCGCACGTGCGAACGGTGCTGACCCAGACGTCGATCGGGATCCCGATCGAGGATGGCGCGCTCGCACTCGGCACGTGGCAGGGCCTGTATGTCTGGGAGCACCGCACCGCGCCGCATCGCCGCCGGGTCACGGTGACCGTGATCGGTGAGTGAGCTGACCGCGCGGCTGCGCGAGATCCTCGCCGGCCTCGCCGCCTCCGATCCGAAGCACCAGCGCTTCGGCGCCGCGCACCATCACTACGAGCTGCTGCCACCGATCGACGACCGCGCGGCGGACCCGGAGCTACCGGCCGATTACCTCGAGTACGTCACCCGGCTGTCGGCGGGCGGCGTCGGCCCGTACTACGGCCTCCTCCCCGCGGACCGCGCGGCCGCATTCGCGATCGACGCGCCGGCCGGCGTGACCGGGTGGCAGCGCGCGTTGCCGATCGCGCACCTCGGCTGCGGCTACGCGGCGCTGCTCGTGCTCGACGGGCCGGCGGCCGGCCAGATCTGGATCGACGCGCGCCAGCTCGAGCTGCTGCTCCCGATCCGCGCCAGCTTCACCGCGTTCTATCTCGACTGGATCGATCGCGTGGCACGAGGCCAGTGGCTCGACGGCTTCGTGCCGCCTGGCCGGTGCGCGATCACCGCCGCGCTCGGCGGCTATCTCGGCGTCTGCGAGCAGCGGCTCGGCCTCGAGGCCGGCACGCTCGACGGTGAGGCGCTGCGCAGCGCGCTCGGCGATCTCGGCCCGGGCGCGATCGAGGTCACCGCCGATGGGCCGCTCGCGCTGTTCGCGGCCGGCGATCGCCTCGATCCATGCGCGACGTGTGCGCGTGCGCTGCAGGGGCTCGGCGAGCAGGGCCTGCGTGCCGACGTCGTCGCGCCCGGCGTACCGCCGCTGCCGATCCGCGTGCCCGCGTAGACACCGCGCCCTGGCCGCGTGTCACACCGCTCTCGTATGTAGCGGGGATGGTCGTGTTCTCCAACCATCGGCTCGGGCCGAGCGCCGAGCTGTTCGTCTCCGACGAGGTCGCCGCGTCGATCTTGCGCGAGACCGCCGCCGCCGCGCGCCCGTTCGCAGAGGCGCGCTGGGAGGTCGAGCTCGTGCTGTGGCTCGACAGCCGCGCCGATGCCGGCGCGCAGCTGCTCGACGTCGGCGACATCGCGTGGACGCCCGATCACTTCGAGCTCCAGCGCCGGTTCGTGATCGAGGCGATCCAGCGCGCCGCGCGCTGCGGCGAGCACGCACTCGCGTTCGATCGCTGGCGGCGCCTGGTCGAGGGCCACCCGGCGGACTCGGTCCAGGTCGGCCGGCGCTGGCAATGGCCGGGTGGCCGGCCCGGTCATCCGGATCCCGCCAATCCTAACCTGCCATGATAGCTAGCCTTTCTGGCCCGGTTGCCAGGGCGGCAGCGGCAGGCGTTTGAGCTAGAGTGCACGCCGTGGCCGAGGGTATTGCTGGACCCGGGTTCTACCCCCAACCGAACGAATGGACGTGTGGTCCGTTCGCGCTCAAGCATGCCCTGCTCGCGCTCGGCCGCATGGTCGACGTCAAGCAGCTCGCGTCGACCGCGCGCACCCACTGGTGGTCGGGCACCGACGAGATCCAGCTCGCCCGTGCGGCCCGCGAGTTCGAGTGCGATCTCGTGCTCGAGCGCCGGCGCGATCCCGAGCAGGCCCGCAAGCTGCTCGTCCACTACCTGCGCGAGCAGACGCCGGTGCTGCTGTGCGTCGACGAGTGGACCCACTGGATCACGGTGCTGCGCGCCGAGGATCGCCGGTTCGTGATCGTCGACTCCAACGACCAGTCGCTGCTGTCACTGCGCACGTGGCCGCAGCTGCGCTCGTGGTGGCGCTACCACGACGTCGACTACTCGAAGACCGAGCCGCCCGTGCTCTACGATCTGATGGCGGTCGCGCCACGCTTTCGCACGACGGTGAAGGCCGACTTCTCCGTCGAGCGCGTCAAGTTCCTGCGCCGGCCCGAGAACCGCCGGCTCGCACGCCACTGGAACGAGTACCTCGAGGATCTGCTCGAGATCTGCAAGCCGCCGTCGGTGCGCATCGCGCAGCCGCTGTCGATGGGCGAGTTCCTGCGCCGCCACGCCGAGCTCTTGATCGCGCGCGTCGTGTACTGGCACGGCGACGTCAACCGCGACGAGGTCGCGCACCTGCTCCGCGACCTGCGCTTCGTCTCCGAGACGTACGGCCTCGTGATCCCGGCATCGATGAGCCGGCGCGCGCTCGCCGACCTCGCGATCCTCGTCTCGCTGTGGGTGTGCGCGGATCGCGGCGTCGACGCGATGTTCGGCGCGACCGGTGCCGACGTGCGACCTGCCGAGCGCAAGGTGCGCCCCGCCGAGCGCAAGACGCGCACCCAGCGCACGAGCCGCAGCAACGGCCGCGCGAACGGGCGCCGTCACTGAAGCGCGTCGACGACGGCATCGTTGACGGCGCGGCGCAGCGCCTTGATCTGCTCCGCCGTGCCGCGGTGCCGCGTCGGGTGCACGCGGTTCGTCAGCAGCGCGACCCAGCGCCGGTGCGGCAGGTCGAGCCACAGCGACGTGCCGGTGAACCCGGTGTGGCCGACCGCACCGGTGCGCGGCCATCGATCGCCGGCCTGCGAGATGCCGGGCGTCGCCGACGGCGTGTCCCAGCCGAGTCGCCACGGCGAGCCGGGGAGCGGCGCGTCGGTCACGAAGCGCGTGACCGCGCCGGTCGTGAAGCGGCCACGTGGCGTACCCGCGGCGGTGTCGACGATCGCGGCCGCGAACCGCGCGACATCGTCGATCGTCCCGAACAGGCCGGCGTGGCCCGCGACGCCGTCGCCCGCGGCGCAGTTCTCGTCGTGGACGACGCCACACACGAGACCGCGATCGTCGAGCTCGGTCGCGACGCAGCCCGCGAGCGGGGCGCCCGGCGCGTAGCCCGCGGCCAGACCGAGCGGTCCGGCGACGAGCTCGGCGAACGCGGTCTCCAGCGGCAGCCCGGCCGCGCGCTCGAGCAGTGCGCCGAGCTGGATGAAGCCGAGATCGCTGTACACCGCGGCGACTCCCGGCGGGTCGCAGGGCTCGCGCAGCGCGCGCTCGACGAGCACCTCGCGCGGGTTCGCGGGCCGCGCGGCGCGCAGATGACGAAAGAATTCGACGTGCGCGGCACAGCCGGCGGCGTGCGCGAGCAGCTGACGCACGCTCGCGGTGGTCGCGGCGTGCGGCAGG
>DAIRFU010000127.1:0-13131 GCA_036794935.1 Kofleriaceae bacterium
GCGATCGCGGGCTGTCCTGGGACCGCACGCAACAGGTCGCGGTCGAGGCCGCGCGGCTCGGGATCGCGCGCGAGCTGTACGGCCACACCCAGGACATCGAGCTGGTCGCGGTGACGCCCGACGGCACGCACGTGATCACCGGCAGCGACGACAGCACGGCGCGCGTGTGGAACCTCGCCGACGGCACCTCGATCGAGCTGCGCGGTCACCACGGGCCGATCGAGACGATGACGCTGTCGAGCGACGGCAGCTACCTGGCCACGGCGGGCACCGACGGCGACGTCTGGCTCTGGGAGCTGCCCGGCGGGACGGGACGGCGGCTGCGGGGCCACCGCAACGCCGTGCGCGGCGTCGCGTTCTCGCCGGATGACAGCATGCTCGCGTCGACCGGCGAGGACGGCACGCTGTACGTGTGGGACGTGACGAGCGGCACCGGGCGCGAGCTGCTCGATCACCACGCCGGACTGCGGCCCGTCGTGTGGCTCGACGCCACGACGCTGGTCGTCGGCACGTTCGACGGCAAGCTCGGTCGCGTCGACGTCACGACCGGCAAGGGACACCTCGTGCAAGCGCACGACGCGGAGGTCCGCTGCATCGCGCTGTCGCCGGACCGCCGCTACATGATCACCGGCGACGAGAACGGCTTCGTCGTGCTGTGGGACGGCGATGGCACGCGGCTGCGGACGCTCGCGCGTCACGTCGACGTCGTGCGCGAGGTGCTGTTCACGCCCGATGGCAAGCACGCGCTCTCGGGCGGCGGCGATCCGATCGTGCGTCTCTACTCGATCCCCGACGGCAAGGTCACCGAGCTGACCGGCCACGAGGACGGCGTGAAGGACATCGCGCTCGATCGCGGCGGCACCCTGATCGCGTCGGCCGGGATCGACAACACGGTGCGCGTGTGGCGGATCGACGGCGCGCCGCTGCGCGTGTTCCGCGGCACGAACGACGCGGTGAAGGCCGTCGCGTTCACGCCGGATCGCCGCCTGGTCTCGGGCGCGGAGAACAACATCGCGCGGATCTGGCGGCTCGACGACATCGAGCCCCCGCCACAGGGCCCGGCTCTGCGGGCGTGGCTCGCGAAGCACACGAACGTCGAGGAGGAGACGCCCGAGAACCAGCCGTGATCAGCGCGCGGCCTGCTGCGCCCGACTCTCGCGCGCTCGCACCAGCGCGACATGCGCCTGCTCCGGTGACGGCACCGTGATGATGACCTCGACGTGGCCGGCGCGGTCGAGCACCGTCGTCGTCGCGCCCTCGACGAGCGTCGGATCGTCCGGCCGCCACGTCGCGACGTTGCCGAGCGCATCCCACCGCGCCTGCTGGCACGCGATGTCGCGCCGCAGCCAGTCGGCGGTGAGCCCGCGGACCGGCTGGAACACGACGCGGACGCCGACCAGCTCGCCGTTCTCGTGCACGGGCTCGACCCTGTCGATCGATGCGCGGTGCGCGAACGGCGAGTGGCCCTGCTCGGCCAGTGGGACACCGGCACAGGCCGCGAGCGTGTCGAGCGGCAGCGCGCGGTCGACCTCGTTCTCGCGGTTTTCGAGCTGCCGATCGTACGAGGCGATGACCTGCTGGCGCTGGTCGACCGCAGCCTCGTCGCCGACGTCGAAGCACGGCTGCCACGTGGTCACGCGCTGCCCGCCGGTGGTCAGCTGGTCATTCAGCACGGGATCACCGCAGACCAGGACCTCCCCGACCTCGACCGCACCCTCGGGGATCGGCGCGACGACGTTCACTGGCTCGGTGATACCGCCGCCGCCGCAGGCGACGCAGCCGGTCACGAGGAGCGCGAAGCGCATGCACGTCGTGATTGCATACGCCGCGCCTCCTCGCTCGCCTGCGAGACCGGCTCACTCCGGCAGTGCGTCGATGCCGGCACCCAGGTTCGTGGTCGCGCCCTTGTACGTCAGCGTCGCTCCGATCGCGTCACGGGCGAACTCGATCGTCGCGGTCTCGCCGTTCGCGAGCGCGACGGTCACCCCGGTGTCGCCGGTCGCGGTCGCCGATGCGACCGAGCCGTCGATCGACAGCACGTGCAGGTAGCGGCGATCGCCGCCGGTCTGCTTGGTATCGAGCCGGTAACCGCCGCGGTACGCGCTCGTGCTCGCCAGCCGGTACGCGCTGCTGGTCGCGCCCGACGCCGGCACCAGTCGCTGCACGGTCAGGGTATGCGCCGCGTTGATGGTCGCCGTCGTGCCCGCGATCGCCGGAGAGACCGGGGTCGCCAGCTGCCACGTCTGCGTCGTGTCGGCCGCCGTCGCGACGCGATCGTAGACCACGACCGTGTCGGGCTGGAGGTACACGATCTCGCGCTCGACCTTGGTGATCGACGGATTGCCCGCGTACGCTGGCGTCACGTCCGCCGCCGCGTAGACCCAGCCCGGACCGGCATGGACGCCGACCATCTCCGACGCCGTCTTCAGCTTCTGCTTGATCGGCTGCCCGCCCTGGTCGATGCGGACGAGGCTGTGCGAGCCGGTCTCCTGGATGATGCCGTTCGCCGAGTCGATCACGCCGTCGTACGCGAGCCAGCCGTCCTTGTAGAGAAGCAGCGAGCCCTGATCCTGGTGCGCGTGGTCCTCGGTGTACGGGCCGGCACTGAAGTTCAGCCACGTCGCGGACGTGTCCCAGCTCGAGCGCGCGTAGACCTGGCCGATGCCGGATGCGAAGTACGCCGTGGCCATGTCGTCCATCGGTGCCGCCGCGACGTCCGCGTTGTCATAGAGGAAGTCATAGACGAGCATCTCGGGCCGCGCCTGCTGCGGCAGATTCGTTGCGGCGAGCAGCGTCTTGGCACGCGCGGCCATCGGATCGTGCGGATAGAGCTGGATGAGCTCCTGGAGGTACTCGCGCTGATAGTCGAAGAACATCGCCGTCATGTCGCGCGGCTGGTCGCCGGTCGGCGCGATCCGATCGAGGGTCGGCAGCACGTGGTGCACGAACGAGCGCAGCGACTGCCGCGCGTGCTTGGTCTTCGCCTGCAACTTCTCGCCGGTGGTCGAGAACCACATATCGTAGAGGTTCCACAGCCCGCGCATCGATACGCCGTACGCGCTGCCCTCGAGCGAGCCGCCGCCACGCAGCTCGCTATCGAACGCGGGCACGAGCTGACCGAGCATCTTTTTGGTGCGGAACTGCTCGATCCACTCGTCCGCCTTGGGATCCTCGCCCTTGGCGGCGAGCCCGACGAGCATCGTCGCGCGCAAGAACGAGTAGTAGTAGTTGTTCAGCGGATCGTCGACGGACCAGCCGAGCCACGGCCTCGCCGTCTTGCCCCAGATCGCCTCGGTCGGGTGCCACAGGTTGAACAGGGTCTGGTCCATGTACGCGAGCCAGCGCTGCTTCTGCTGCGCACTGGCGACGTCGAAGCACCAGTCATAGGTCAGCGCGACATCGCCGATCAGGTCACCGACGTGCAGGTAGCTGTTCGCCGCGACCTCGGGCTGCTGGCCGGCCGCGATCTTCGCGTTGTCCGCGCTCACCCTCGCGTCGACCTCGGCGACCGCCTTGGTGCAGTACTTCGCGTCACCGGTCAGCTGACCGAGGAGCGCGGCGTTCCAGGTCTGGGAGCCCCAGATCTCGGTGCCGGCCACCCAGCCGTCGACGGTGGACCGGAAGCGCTCGGCGGCCGGCGTGTGCGCGTCGAGCGCCGCCGTCAGCCGCTCGCGGTGCTTCTCGATGTAGATGCGCGGGTGCTGGGTCGGGTACGTGGGCTCGACGTCGCCGCCGACGTCGTCCTCGTCGGGCCCACCCGAGTTGTTGTCCGTACCGGTGTAGTTGTCACCGGAGCCCTCCTCGCTGTCGTCGGAGGGAGATGGATCGATGGTGCCGCTTCCGCAAGCCGCCATCAGAAGGCTTGCGACGAGTGCGGTCGCGAGAGTCTTCGCTTGGGTCATTGGCGCACGGCGTAACAAGCGAGCGCACCTGCGGCACGCGTTGTTTTGTCCCACAGTGCGGCACAGTTATCGGTCTACGCAGTTCGCCGAGTGCGGATTCTCGACGAGAAAACTGCTCTATCGGGCTTCACGGCGAGATCGCGATTACGCATCGCGGGCGTAACAAAACGAAATATTTTTTTCTCACCGACGAGGGATTCCGACGGCGGTTGGCCGGGAATTCGGGGCGGCACCGTCGGATAAACCCCGAACCGGTCGGCCAGCGCTTGCGTTCGGATCGACGAGGAACGTAACGTCCTGGCTCCGATGTCGAGAGCCACCGTCAAGCGCCACACCGTCGCGCTCGTCATCGTGCTCGAGATCCTCGTCGGCGCGGCGATCTGGTTCTCGAGCTCGCCGTCCCAGGCGCAGCCCGCGGCGGCGACGCCCGCGCAGGTCACGGCGCCCGACGGCTCGGTCGCCCCGGTCACGCCGACGTCCGCGACGCCGGCGACGGATGCGGCGAACCCGGCGCCGACCGCGACTGCATGTCCGGCGAGCAAGCCGCACAAGAAGACGCCGTTCCTGACCGCGATGCGAAAGGACCTGGTGCCGATCGGCATCTTGCTCGTCGTCATCGCGATCGTGCTGTTCCGGGTCCCGAAGATCAACCTCGGCCACTCGAAGGCGTTCCGCCACCGGCGACTGCTCAACTGGCTGCCGCTCGGCCTCACGTACACGTTCCTCTACTTCGCCCGCTACAACATCAAGTCCTTCCAGGGCATCGGAGCGGACGGCTTCGGGCTCACCGCGGCCCAGTACGGGACCGTGTTCGGTGTCGGTTCGGCGGTGTACGGGCTCGCGTTCCTGCTCAACGGGCCGCTCGCCGATCGCTGGGGCGGCCGCGCGACGATCCTGATCGCCGCGGTCGGCGCCGGCGCCGCGAACCTGTGGATGGGCTACATGGCCGCGACGCACAACACGTTCGGCATGTCCGTGCCGGCCGCGTTCACGGTCGCGTTCGCGCTCAACATGTACTTCCAGAGCTTCGGCGCGGTGTCGATCGTCAAGGTCAACGCGGCGTGGTTTCATGTCCGCGAGCGCGGCACGTTCGGCGGCATCTTCGGCATCCTGATCTCGCTCGGGCTCTACTTCGCGTTCGACATCATCCCGCGCATCAAGGACGCGTTCGCGATCCAGTGGATCTTCCTCGTCCCGGCGATGATCCTGTTCGTGTTCTTCGTGCTGTCGTTCGTGTTCGTGCGCAACGAGCCCGGCGACGCCGGTCACACGAACTTCGATCTCGGCGATGCCACGCAGGAGGGCGACCGCCCAGCCAAGCTGAGCTGGTGGCGGTGGTTCCGCCAGATCGGCGTCGTGCTGAAGAAGCTGCTCACGCACCCGGTGCTTCTCACGATCGCGGCGATCGAGCTGTGCTCGGGATTCCTCCGCCAGGCGATCCTCCAGTGGGGCATCGATTTCGGCAGGGGCATCGGCATCGGCGACACGTTCGTGTTCCACAACTGGGGCATGGTGGCGTGCATCGCCGGCATCACGGGCGGCATGTTCGCCGGCGCGGTCAGCGATCACGTGTTCCAGTCGCGGCGCAGCCCGGTCTCGGGCGTGCTGTACGCGATCATGCTGACCGGCGCCGTCCTGATCCTCGTGCTGATGAGCACGCCGCAGACGATCGGCTGGATCATCGCGTTCATGTCCATGGCGATCATCGGCGTGCACGGCATGCTGACCGCGACCGCGTCGGCGGACTTCGCCGGCAAGCACAACACCGGTGTCGCGGTCGGTATGATCGACGGCTTCGTCTACCTCGGCTCGACGATCCAGTCGTTCGTGTACGGGAACGTACTGCCGCCGTCGAAGATCAAGGACGCGGCGGGCTGCCTGGTGCCGAACCCCGAAGCCGCCAAGATCGAGAACTGGCACATCTGGCCCTATGCGATGATCCCGGTGGCGGTCGTCGGCTTCTTGCTCACGCTCAGGATCTGGAATGCAAAGCCTCGCAAAGATTCTCCTCCTCATTAGTGTCATCGCGGCCTGCTCCAAGGGCGAGTCGAAGCAATCGGCCGCGCCGGGCAGCGGGTCGGCCGCCGGCAGCGCCGCACCGGCCGCCGAGCCGGGGGTCGCGGTCTTCGTCGACGACAACCAGGTCGGCAAGCTCGCCGTCGACAAGGTCGCGCTGTGGCCTCGCCTCGACACGCTCGTGCCGGTCACCGCGCGCCGGCTCGGCACCTGGCAGGCGATCACGCTCGTCGGCGCGAAGTCCACGCAGGTCCAGCAGCCGTCGGCACGCTTCCCCGAGCTCGTCCCCGCGCTGTTCCCGGGCGAGGGCGGCGAGCCCGCGTTCGGGATGTTCGATCCCGTCGAGCTCGCGAAGCACGGCAAGCCCCAGCTGCGCGAGGACCACATCCACGAGGTCCGTGTCCAGCTCGCCGACGCGAGCGGCCGTGGCCAGAACGATCAGGGTGCCGGCGGCGGCCAGGATCCGCGCGACCTGAAGCTGACGATCAAGACCGCGGCCGGCGAGAAGGTCGTCACCGGCGCGACGCTGCTCGAGACCCCGCGCGAGTTCCAGCCGGGCCACGACGACGGCGGCAAGGGCTGGACCCTGGCGACGATCCTCGAGCACGCGGGCGTCACGGCGTACCAGCGCCTGCGGCTGACGGGCGAGAATGGGACGAACCTGACGCTCGAGAAGCAGGACCTCGATCCGAAGTCCGCCGTGCCATTCGTCAAGCTCAACCGCCAGGGCACGCTGCGCTTCCGCGTCTTCGAGAAGAAGGGCGACACCTGGCAGCCCGGCAAGGACCTGCGCGGTCTCGTCGATGTCGAGATCCTGAAGTAGCCGACCGCCGGCTACAGCTTCGCGAAGTAGACCGCGGACACGCCCAGCGCGATCGCGACCGCGGTCCAGCGCAGGAGCGCCTCCGGGATGCGCGACACGAGCTTGCCGCCGATCACGCCGCCGGCGAGCGACCCCACCCCGACCACGAGCGCGGCGGTCCAGTCGATGTCACCCTGGGCGAGGAACACGAGCGCGGCGCAGACATTGATCACGAGCGAGAGCAGCTGCTTGAACGCGTTCGCACGGATGAGACCGCCCTCGACGGTGATCGCGAGGATCGCGAGGATGATGATGCCGAGGCCGGCGCCGAAGTACGCGCCGTAGATCGCCGAGATGCCAACCGGCACCGCCGCGAACAGGATCGAGCGCTCGCCGCCTCCGCGCTTCGCGAGAAAACGACGCAGCCTGGTCTGGGCGGCGAGCAGCAGGCCCGCGAACAGCAGCAGGAACGGCACGATCGTCGCGAACGCCTTGTCGCTCGTGTGCAGCAGGATCCACGCACCGAACAGACTGCCGGCGAGCGCGAGGGGCACCAGGCGGAGGGCACGGTCGCCCTGCCCGACCAGCTCGCGGCGCTGCGCGAACGTCGCGCCGACATAGCCCGGGCACATCGCGATCGTGTTCGTCATGCTCGCGGTCACCGGCGGCAGCCCCGCGGCGAGCAGCACCGGAAACGAGATCAAGCTGCCGCCGCCTGCGATCGCGTTCACCACCCCGGCGACCACCGCGGCGAGGCCGATCAGTACGACGTGGGTGGCATCCACCGGACAACACTACTTCGCCGGCTGCTGGACGTCGACGAGCTGCGGCTCGGGATGTGCGTCGACCTCCACCGTCTGGCCAAGGCTCGGGCGCTCGGGGCGCAGGATCGGCTCGATCGGCACCGCGCGGCCGAACCGCGTCGACAGGTGGATCGCCTGCAGGATGCGGACGTCGGCGAGCCCCTCCCAGCCGCTCGGCTCGGGCTCGACATCGTCCCGGATGCAGCGCGCGAAGTACTCGAGCTCGCCGGCGATCTGATCGCGTCGCTCGAACGTGCGCGACTTCGTGCCGTGCTTGCCGCTGATCCGCATCGTCATGTCCGCGGTGTAGTCGTAGGCGTTGTCGAGCTCGAGCATGCCGTCGGTGCCGAGCAGCTCGAAGTGCGCGCGATCGACCGCGCCGTAGCTGCACGTGAACTGCGCGACGCGCTCGTGCGGGAACCGCATCGTCGCGGTGTACGCCTCGTCGACCGACGCGAACCGGTGATCGCGGCCGGCGAGCTTGAGCCCGATGACCTCCGCGGGTTCGGCGCGGAACAGATAGCGCGCGGCATTGACGCAGTAGATGCCAAGGTCGTAGAGCGGGCCGGCACCTCGCCGCGGCTGCACGCGCGTGTTGCCCTCACGCACCTGCATCGAGAACGTGGAGCTGAACACGCGCGGGTCACCGAGCTCGCCGCCACGCGCGATCTCGACGGCGACCAGGTTCGCGGCCTGGAAGTGCAGCCGGTACGCGATCATCAGCTTGACCCGGCGCTGCTCGCACGCGCGGATCATCTGCATGCACTCGGCCTCGGTCGGCGCCATCGGTTTCTCGCACAGCACGTGGACGCCGTGGCGTGCGGCGATCACCGTCATCTCCGCGTGCAGATCGTTGGGCACCGCGATGTAGACCGCGTCGATGTTGCCGGAGGCGAGCAGCTCGTCGAGATCGTCGTAATGCGCGAGCGTGCGCACGCCGTACATGTCGCCGAGCTCGTGCAGCTTGTGATCGGATCCGGAGACCAGCGCGGCCAGCTCGATGTCATCGAGCTGCTCGATCGCGGGCAGCACCGCCGCCTGCGCGAAGTGGCCCTGACCGATGACAGCCATTCTCAACCTTGCGCGACTCATGCGTGGTCGAGACAGCAATCCGCGTTCCGCCGGGAGTCCGGACGCGGCTCGCTGCTTGCAGCCGCCCCGGCCCATGAAAGCGTGCGAAACCTGCGGCAATACGTACGACAAGGCCTTCGAGGTGAAGATGGGAGGCACGACGCACACGTTCGATTCGTTCGCGTGCGCGATCCACATGCTGGCTCCCCGCTGCAACCACTGTAAGGTCCCGATCATCGGCCAGGGCATGGAGGCGCGCGGCCAGTATTTCTGCTGTGCGTACTGCGCGCGCCAGGCCGGAATCGACGAGCTCTCGGATCGCGCTCCCGATCGCGGCGCTGCCACTCCCTGAGCGGACGCGCCATCGCGTCACGCCGTGCGGAATCGCGCGTGGCCGCGGGTCTCAGGTCCAGTACGGGCTCGCACCCCACTGGCGATAGACGCCACTCGCGTAGTCGAGGTCGTTGAGGTCTGGCCAGTGCTCCTTGTCGAAGCCCGGCATGCGCTCGAGGGACTCCTTCGTCACGTTGCAGACAAACCGCTTCTTCGCCTCGTCGACCGTCAGGGCTGACCACGGCAGCGCGAAGAGCTTGCCGCCGAATCCCATGAAACCACCGAAGGAAAGCACCGCATAAGCGACGCGCCCGGTGGTCACGTCGATCATCAGCTCCTCGACCTTGCCGACGTATTCGCCGCTCAGGTTGACCACCCTGTCGTGGATCAACGACGTCGCGCCCAGGGTGCGCCGGAACTTGTTCATGCACGGTGGTGCAGCAAGCGGCGTTCCATCGGAGTTTCGCCGCGGGCATATCGTTCGCATCAGCGGCGCGCCATAGGAGGAATTCATGGCCCGAGGCAGCAAGAGCAGTTACACGAGCAAGCAGCGTCGCCAGGCTCGCCACATCGAGGACAGCGAGAAGAAGGAGGGCAAGTCGACGAAGCGCGCGAAGCAGATCGCCTACGCGACCGTCAACAAGCAGGACGGCGGCGGCAAGAAGAGCGGCAGCGGACGCGGCAAGAAGCGCAGCACGTCGTCGAGCCGCAAGGGCGGTAGCAAGAGCAGCAAGAGCAGCAAGAGCAGCAAGAGCAGCAAGAGCAGGAAACGCAGCTAACGCCGCGGCGTCAGCGGCGCCGGCGGGGCGCGACGAGCCGGCGCTTGCCGTCGGTGGCGAGCGTCACGTCGGGCGCGTCGAGCTCCTCGCGATCCCACAGCTTGCACGTCACCTGCTTGTGCTGCTGGTCGAGCGCCTCGCAGTAGTTCGTGAACTCGCAGCGCCGGATCTCGGCGCCCCGACCCTCGCGGATCTTCGCGAACCAGTCCGGGTCGGCGAGCGTCTGGCGCGCGGACGCGATGAAGTCTGCCTCGCCGCGCTCGAGGACCGCCTCGGCCTTCGCGAAGTCGCTGATGCCACCGGCGGTGACCACCGGGATCTCGAAGCCCGCCGCGCGCACGGCCTGGCGGATCGTCGCCGCGAGCGAGACGTTGCGCATGAACGGGCCGCGCGCGTCGGAGTAGATCGTCGGCATGCACTCGTAGCCCGACTGCCCGGTGTAGGGGTAGACGGCCCAGCCGACCTTGGGCTGCTTGGCATCCTCGAACTTGCCGCCCTTGGAGACCGACAGGAAGTCCAGGCCCGCGCGGGCGAGCTCGACCCCGAACCAGGCCGCGTCGTCGATGCGGTTACCGCCCTCGACCACGTCGTCGCCGAGATAGCGGCAGCCCACGGCGGCGCGGCCCGCGATCTTCGCGCGCACGGCGGCGACCACCTCGCGCGGCAGCCGCACCCGGTTCTCGCGCGGTCCGCCGTATCCGTCCTCGCGCGTGTTCAGCGCCGACAAGAACGACGCCATCGTGTACGCGTGCGCGAAGTGCAGCTCGACCCCATCGAAGCCGGCCTCGAGCGCGCGCCCGGCGGCGTCGGCGAACATCGTCGGCAGCACGTACGGTAGCTCGGCGATGTGCGGCAGGTGGACATCGGTCACGCGCTCGCGATAGCCGCGCTCGAGGTCGTCGAGCTCGCGCGGCGCGAGCACCGCCGGCAACTGCGCGCCGGTCAGCGCGGCCAGCTTGCCGCGCAGCTCGTCATCGCTGCACGTCTTCGCCGTGGCGTCGCCGGTCACTTCGGCGAGCGCCTCGCGGTGGCGCGGCGTCAGCGCGAGGAAGCGCGCGAAGAACTTGTCGCGGGGCGGCCGGCGCCGGATCGACAGGAAGTCGATCAGCTGGATGAACACCAGCGTCTCGCCCGCCGATGCCTCCTTGACCGCGGCGACGAGCTCGGCGAGCCCGGCGATGAAGCGATCGGCGCCGATCCGCAGCAGCGGGCCCGACGGCACCTCGCGGATGCCGGTCGCCTCGACGACCATCACGCCGGGCTTGCCCTCGGCAAATCGCCGATACCAGTCGAGCACGTCGCGGGTGACGAAGCCCTCCTCGGTCGATCGCCACGGCACCATCGCGGGCACCCACGTCCGCTGCGCCGCCATGCGTGGGCCGATCGCGAGCGGCTGGAACATCCGCGCGTGCTGCGCGACCTCCGCGGTCGGCCACGCGACGTCCGGAAGCTCGTGCTTGATACGCTCCGGTGGCTGCCACATCGCCGCAGAGTCGTACCACACGGACGCGGTGCGCGGCCGATCAGCTGACGAAGCTGATCTGCCACTCGCGGAGCTCGCCCTCGACGGTGATATCGACGACATCACCGACGCGACGGCCGAGCACGGCCCGGCCGATCGGCGAGGCCGGGGTCACCACCGAGAGCAGCCCATCGCCGCCCGGCCCGGTCAGCGTCACCCCGGCGCCGACCGGCGCGAGAAAGAATGTCCGCCCCTCGCCGGTCTCCTCATCCTCGATCTCGACGATCGCGCCGACCCCGATCGTCGACATCACGCCCGGCTTGAACCGCGCGAGCGCGTCGACCTCGGCGAGCGCCTGCTGGGCCCGCCGCTGCTGGGCGGCGCCGAGCGTGGCGAGCTGGTGCGCGGCGCGCGCGTCCTCGCGCTTCTCGTCCGGTGTGGCGCCTTCACGCGCCTCCTGGGCGGCGGCGTCGCGCGCCGAAAGTGCCGAGCGCGCCGTGGCTTCGAGCTGGCGACCGAGCTGAGCGATCAGCTCCTGCTTGTCCATGGTGGAAGCTTCGCCAGCCGCGGCGGCGGGCGCAAATTTCGAGTGTAGGATGCGCGCATGCTCAACGTCGGCGACCCCCTCCCCGATGTCACGCTGGTCGGCGAGCAGGGCCCGGTCCAGCTCCGCGATCGCGTCGGCAAGGCGCTCGTCATCTACTTCTATCCGAAGGACGAGACGTTCGGGTGCACGAAGGAGGCCTGCAGCTTCCGGGACTCGTACGAGGACTTCGTCACGGCCGGCGCCGACGTGATCGGCATCTCGCGCGACGACGCCGCCTCGCACGCGGGCTTCCGCTCGCACCACCGCCTGCCGTTCACCCTGCTCAGCGATCCGGGTGGCCAGCTCGCGAAGGCGTGGGGCGTGAAAGGCGCCCTCGGCCTGCCGGGTCGCGTCACGTTCGTGTTCGACAAGGCCGGCATCTGCCGCCACCGCTTCGAGTCTGCCATTCGCTTCGGCAAGCACGTCGACGAGGCGCTCGATGTCGTCAAGCGGCTCGCCGCCTAGCTCGCTCGCCCGCGTGCTCGGCGTCCCGGGCGCGGTCCTGATGGGCCTGGGCTCGATCGTCGGCACGGGGATCTTCGTCAGCATCGGCACCGCCGCCGGCGTCGCCGGCGGAAGCGTGCTCGTCGCGGTCGCGCTCGCCGCCGTCGTCGCGACGTGCAACGGGCTGTCGAGTGCGCAGCTCGCGGCGGCCCACCCGGTCAGCGGCGGCGCATACGAGTACGGCCATCGCTACGCGACGCCCACCGTCGGCTTCATCGCGGGCTGGATGTTCGTGTGTGCCAAGACCGCGTCGGCAGCGACCGCCGGGCTCGGCTTCGGCGGCTACGCGCTGGCCCTGATCGGCCACACCGATCGGACCGCGCAGATCGCGCTCGCCGCGGCGGCCGTGGCGGCGCTCACCTGGATCGTCGCGGGTGGCATCCGGCGCTCGAACCGCATGAACGCGATCATCGTCGCCATCACGGTCATCGCGCTCGTCGGCTTCGTCATCGCCGGGCTGCCGCACGTATCGGTCGCGCACCTCGACCTCACCGCCGCAAGCCCGCGCCAGATCGCGCACGCGACCGCGCTGATGTTCGTCGCCTACACCGGCTACGGCCGGATCGCGACGCTCGGCGAGGAGGTCCACGATCCCGCGCGTACGATCCCGCGTGCGATCGTGATGACGCTGCTCGCCGCGTGCGTGCTTTACGTCGCCGTCACCGTGGTCGCGGTCGGTGCGGCCGGCGGCGAGGGCCTCGCGCGTGCCACCCGCGCCGGCGCTGCACCGCTCGAGACGATCGCGGCCGGGTTCGCGTCGCCGGTGCGCTACCTCGTCGCGGTCGGCGCGGTCACCGCGATGCTCGGCGTGATCCTGAACCTCTTGCTAGGCATCTCGCGCGTCGTCCTCGCGATGGCTCGGCGGGGCGACGC
>DAIRFU010000716.1:0-3628 GCA_036794935.1 Kofleriaceae bacterium
AAAACGCGCGATGGCTGTGAGGTCACCGCGCGCTTGCGCTCGTTCGGAGGGGGGGAGTTACTTGGTCTTGAGGAACTCCGTGAGCGCGTACTTGTCAGAGCGCGACAGGGTGGCGCCGAAGTAGTGGCCCTGGTTCTCGACCAGGTCGAGGCACTTGTTCTTCAGCAGGTTCAGCGGATCGCTCTGGTCCGCGTTCGCGAACACCGCGATCGGCGTCCCCGCGGGGAGCGCGAACGGCAGCGCCGCGCCATGGGCGTTGGTCACACTCTCGGTCGCGCGGCTGATCGAGCCGAGCAGATCGCGCTTCCACGGGTTGAGCAGCTGGTCCATCGCGTCCTCGTAGGCCGCGATGCGGCCCGCGACCGACGGGTCGCCGTTGTAGCCACCCAGGCGGTTGTTGTGGAAGAACGGTGCGGTCGCCCAGATGCCGTGCAGCGGCACGTCGCGGTAGAAGCCCGGGCCGCCGGTGAAGCGCGCCTTGTACTCGTCCGACGAGAACTGGCCCCAGATGTTGCCTTCCTGCCAGTTCGTGGTCAGCGAGCGGCAGGCGTTCGTGCCGATCAGCGGCTGGATGTGGATCTGGTCATCCGACAGGATCACGTCAGCGCCGACCTGCTTGCCGTTCGAGTGGCAACCGGCGCACGCGCTCTGGAAGACCTTCTTGCCGCGGGCGATCACCGTGTAGTTGATGTGCGAGGCGCCGCCCGGTGCCGTCTCGAGCTTGGGCGCCGCACCGGTCGACATGAAGTCACACATGTCGCCGACCGCGGCCTTCGCGCGGACGTAGTCGGGGCACGCCGCGCTGCACTGCGCGTCGTCGATCTCGCCACCGGCGCCGACGGGCGGCGGGAGGTGCGGGATCATGCACTCCGCGGCGCACATGCCGATGTTGAAGTAGACGCGCAGCGCGGCCTTCTCGCAGCCGACGTCGTCCTCGCCGCCCTGACCGCCGCGATGGACCCTGATGCCCAGGCCCATGTCGTGGAGGTCGAAGTACGGACGATCCGGCGTGTTGAAGAACTGGGTGATGATGCCCGGGTTGTTGATGCCGTCCGACTCGATCGCGGTCGTATCGACGGTACCCGGCGCCCAGGTGTTGAACACCTGCCACTCCGCCGAGTCGTGCGGCATGTGGAAGCCGAAGATCTTGCCGATGTTGATGTACTGGTTACCCGTGGTCGGGTGGATGTTCTCCCACGTCGCGGCGTTCGGGTTCGCCGGCGGATGGGTCGGGTCGAATCCCGCGTGGCAGGACGCGCACGACACGCCGACGAGGAAGCCGGTGATGTTGCCGTTGCCGTCCTTGACCGCCTTCTTGCGGACACCGATCACACCGGCCGACTCGGGGTCATCCGGGCAGTAATCGAGGTAGCCAGTCGCGGCCGTCCCCTGGAAACAGCCGGGCTGGTTGATGAGGCCCCAGCTCTCGAACCGCGTCGCGCGCGGCGAGGTCAGCGCGGCGTCGAGGCCGAGGTGCAGGTGCAGCACGTTCGGCGCGAGAATGCTGAAGAACTTTTCACCACCGAATGTCTCGTTGAACCAGGTCGCTTTACCGGCTTCCTGTGCAGCCGTGAGTGCCTGGTCACTCGTGGTTGTGGTGCTGGGTTCGCTGGCACAGCCAGCGACGGCGAGCGCGAGTATGCCTAGAAGTTTTCCCCTCATGGTAAATTTCACGCTCCTCTTGCGGAGGTGTAGGCGTCAACAAGTAAGGTTTGTGCGATCGCGAACGGATTGCGCGATCAAGTAGCGGTTCTGATGATCTTTGCGCGCTGCGATGTCATGCGCGTATCGCGGACTACGCTAGATGCGTGCGTTCGCAAGATGTCGCGCATTTAGATACGTTGTAGCTGAAAGTAGGAGCGCGCCGATCGCGGTCAGCGCGAACACGAGCCGCGCTCCCGGGAACAGCGAGAGCACACCGTCGAGCGGACGCGCCATCACGACGTGCGCGATCGTGCCCTGTCCGGCCAGTCCCATCATTGGCAATGATTGCACCTGGTAGGTGCGGCCCGAGGCGCGCACCTCGGTGCTCTGCTCGTCGGCCGGCGCCCCCGCGATCAACGCCGGTGGCAGCTCGCCGATCGCGGTGCCATCGAGCGCGACGAGCGCGAGCGACGTCTGCTTGTCGAGTGCGATCTGGTCGAGCAGCTGGCTGCCGTCGAGGATCTGCAGGTAGAAGCCACGGGCCTCGCTGCCCTCGCTGGCCTTGTCGCCGAGCGCGAGCGTGCGCTCGAACAGCACGGCGAGGCCCTGCCGCGGCGGCGACGCGCCGAGCACCCCGGTGGCTGCGAGTCCCGGATCGGCGTACGGCACCACGGTCACGCTATCGCCCTTGCCGGCATCGATCGCGCGCTTGACCGGTGCGAGCAGCTTGAGATCGCCGCCCCACGTGTCGGGTGCGGCGCTCGTGTAGAGCAGCCGGCCCTTGTAGTCGGCGATCGCGAGCTCGGTGGACCCGTTCGTCACCCAGTCGGTCGAGACGAGCGTGTTGTGCAGCCGCTCGAGGTCGGCGCGGTCGACGTCCGGATCGCCGAGCCCGAAGTCGGCCTGATCGTGATGGCCGGCGACCTCGCGCAGCGCCTGCTCGCGATACGCGACCTCGGACGTGACCTTGAACGACTCGATCAGCCGATCGACGACGCGCCGCTGCTGCTCGCGGGTCAGCGCGAACGAGTGGCGGATCTCGGTCGACACGCGATCGCGCACCACCCAGTCCGAGACCAGCCCGAACCCGAGGGCGGCGGCGACGGCGGCGGCGATCAGCGACGTCCGCCGCCACGGCTTCGCACGGTCGCGGCCGAGCTCGCGGATCAGCTCGTCCATCGTCGCGAACCGATCCCCGGGCTTCACCGCCAGGCCGCGCAGCACGATCGCGCGCAGCGCCCGCGACACGTTCGTGCTTGCTGGCTCTGCCCGGACCTGGCCCTCGCACACGCTGTCGGCGAGCTCGGCGAACGTCGCGCCGTCGAACGGCCGTTCGCCGTACAGCGCCTCGTACAGCGCGACGCAGAAGTTGAACTGATCGGTGCGCGGATCGACGTTGCCGCCGGTGAACTGTTCCGGCGCCATGTACGCGGGTGTGCCGAGCACCGAGCCCGACGTCGTCAGGTTGACATCACCGATCGGCCGCGCCGTCCGCACGCCGGCACCGGGCTTCGCGGCGGCGAGCCCGAAATCGGTGACCCGTACGCGGCCATCGTCGCCGACGAGCACGTTGTCGGGCTTGAAGTCGCGGTGCACGATGCCGGCGGCGTGTGCGGCGGCGAGCCCGCGTGCGGCCGCGATGTACGCCTGCACGAGGTCGGGAATCGGCAGGCGCGCCTTCGTCTGCCAGCGGCGCAGGCTCTCGCCCTTGACGAGCTCCATCGCGATGAAGCGCGAGCCGTCGGCCGCCTCGCCGACCTCGTACACGGTGACGACGTTCGGGTGATTGACCTGCGCCATCGACTGCGCCTCGCGCACGAGTCGTTCGGTCGGCGACGCGTCGTGACGGCGCAGGAGCTTGACCGCGACCTGCCGCCCGAGCTTCGGATCCTCGGCGCGCCAGACCACGCCCATCGCTCCGGCGCCGAGTCGCTCGAGCAGCGTGTAGCGGCCGAGCCTGCGGCCCTGCGCCGGCGGCTCGCCC
>DAIRFU010000128.1:0-10766 GCA_036794935.1 Kofleriaceae bacterium
CACCTGGTCCGCCTCGGCGAGCTTCTCGGCGGCGGTCAGCCCGGCCTGCGTCGTCGCGACGATGCGGTCCTCCTTGGCCTTCGCGAGGTCGAGCCGGACCGACTCGAGATCGGCGGAGCTCTTGCGGCGCATCTCGTCGAGCTCGCCGCGCAGGGTGCGCTCCTCGTCCTGGAGCAGCTTCTGCGCCTCGCCCAGGATGCGCAGCTCGTCGTGCAGCTCGCCGACGCGGCGAGCGAACGCGTCGCGCTCGTCCTCGACGGCGGCCCGCGTCTTGCGCTCCATCTCGAGCCACTGCGCGAGCGTGCCGTGCAGGCCCATCGGCGGCGGCATCGTGCCGCTCGCGGGCAGGAGGCGCAGCATCAGGCTGCCGATCAGCACGATCTCGCCGATCGGCACCATCGCGCGCTGGACCTTCTGCGGGCCGACGTAGATGCCGTTCGAGCTGCCGAGATCCTCGACCCAGAGCTGACCGTGATCGACGTAGAAGCGCGCGTGCATGCGCGACACGCGCGGATCCTCGCTACGGATCGCGCAATCGGCCGCGCGGCCGACCATCACCGGTTCCGCGCCGAGCGAGAACGAACGATCGACACCGTCGACATCCGTGTAGACCAGGGTCGCCATTCCCTCGCGCAAAAGTTATCACGGCGCCGCGGGCCGCGGCGGTCACGGGGTCAGCGTCTCGATCAGCCGGTCGGCCGTCGCGAGCGCGCGGTCGGTGTCGTCGTCGAGCAGGAGCACGTGCCCCATCTTGCTGCCGGGCGCGGGCGCGTCCTTGCCGTAGAGGTGGAGCCTGACGTTGGGCAGCGCGAGCACCTCGCGCCAGGCCGGCTGCCCGGCCTTCCACAGATCCCCGATCAAGTTGACCATCACGGCCCCGGACATCAGGCGCGGGTCGCCGAGCGAGAGGCCGAACACGGCGCGCACGTGCTGCTCGAACTGCGACGTGACGCAGGCGCCCCACGTGTAGTGGCCGCTGTTGTGGGTGCGCGGGGCGATCTCGTTGACGAGCAGCGTGCCGTCGGGCAGCTCGAACATCTCGACACACATCACGCCGACATGGCCGAGCGCCTCGGCGATCGTCACCGCGATCTGCTCGGCGCGCTGTTGTGCCTGGGCCGTCATCGGCGCGGGCGCGCGCGTGGTGTGCAGGATGTGGCGGCGGTGCACGTTCTCGGCGATCGGGTAGATCCGCAGCTCGCCGGTGATGCTGCGCGCGAGCACGACCGAGATCTCGCGCGTGAAGCGGACCAGCTCCTCGGCGACCGCGTCCGCGCCGCGCAGCCTGGCGAGCGCCGCCGGCGCCTCGGCCGCCGTCTCGATGCGGACCTGGCCCTTGCCGTCGTAGCCGGCGCGGCGGACCTTGACGATCGCGGGCGTGCCGAGCGTGGCGAGCGCGGCGGCAAGCTCGCTCTCGGTCGTCGCCGGCGCCCACGCCGCCTGCGGCATGCCGAGCTTGTCGAGGAACTGCTTCTGGACCTGCCGATCGTTGATCGTGCGCAGCACCGACGCGCCGGGCCGCACCGGCACCAGCGTCTCCAGCTCGTCGAGCAGATCGGCCGGGACGTGCTCCGTATCGAGCGTGATCACGTCGACCTGCTTCGCGAGGTGGCGCGCGGAGTCGAGATCGTCGAGCGCGCCGACGACGAAGCCGTCGGCGACCTGCGCGGTCGGACAGCGCGGGCTCGGATCGAGCACGACGAGCCGGTAGCCCATGCGGCGCGCGGCGAGCGCCATCATGCGGCCGAGCTGGCCACCGCCGAGCACGCCGAGCGTCGCGCCCGGCATCAGCGGCCCGGGCGTGCTCACGCCAGCGTGTCTCCGAGCACGCGCTGGGTCTGCGCCGCGCGGTACGCGTCGAGCTTGGCCGCGACCGCCGGATCATGGAGCGCGACGATCGCCGCCGCGAGCAGGGCCGCGTTGACCGCGCCGGCCGCGCCGATCGCGAGCGTGCCGACGGGGATGCCCTTCGGCATCTGCACGATCGACAGCAACGAGTCGAGACCGTTCAGCGCCCTCGACTGCACCGGCACGCCGAGCACCGGCAGCCGGGTCTTGGCCGCGGTCATGCCCGGCAGGTGGGCGGCGCCGCCCGCGCCCGCGATGATCACGGCCAGGCCGCGGTCGACGGCCGTCTCGGCGTAGTCGAACAGCTTGTCCGGCGTGCGGTGCGCCGACACGATCTGCTTCTCGTAGGCGATGCCGAGCTCGTCGAGCACGTCGGCGGCGTGCTTCATCGTGGCCCAGTCGCTCTGCGACCCCATGATGATGCCGACTTTCGGAGTGCTCATCGCTTGCTGCCTCGCGGCCCCGCCGCCCGGCGGAGTCGATCGCCTACAGCTTCCCCCAAGCCGGCGGCGGGAGGCAACGCGGCGATCACGACATCCACACCCCGGGCGTCGAGATCTCGCAGGGCCGCATAGAGCTCGCGCGCGATCCCTGCGAGATCGTCGGGCAGCGGATAGGCGAGCGCGCCGAGCGCCCCCCACGCGGCGAACGCCGACGCCGGTGCAAGCACCGCGACCGAGCCGCGCGCGGCCGCGACCGCCGCCGGCACCTCGTCGGGCAGCGCCGCGATCACCTCGGCGCGCGGCGCGTAGTGGCTGGCGAGCGTCCCCGGCGCCGCCGGCGCCTCGGCATCCGCCGCGGCGAGCGGTCCGAGGATCGCCTCGATGGTTTCGCGCGGCAGCCCGCCCGGTCGCAGCAGCACGGGACGCGCGCGGGACAGATCGACGATCGTCGACTCGACGCCGACCTCGCACGGACCGCCGTCGAGGATGTAGTCGACATCGTCGCCGAGATCGTCGGCCACGTGATCCGCCGTCGTCGGGCTGACCGCACCGAACCGGTTCGCGCTCGGCGCCGCGACCCCGCCGCCGAACGCGCGCAGCAGCGCCTGCGCCATCGGGTGCGCAGGCACGCGCAGCCCGACCGTCTCCGCACCGCCGGTGGTCGCCGCCGCGACCCGCGGACCGCGCCGCAGGATCACGGTCAGCGGGCCCGGCCACGCCGCGGCCGTCAGCCGGCGCGCCGCCTCGGGAATCTCGGCAGCCCAGCCATCGAGCGGCGCCTCGGGCGCGAGGTGCACGATCAGCGGGTGGGCGCGCGGCCGGCCCTTGACCGCGAAGATCTTCGCAGCCGCGTCGTCGCGCGAGGCGTCCGCGCCGAGCCCGTACACCGTCTCGGTCGGGAACGCGACGAGCCCGCCGCTGCCGAGGACGGCGGCCGCGCGCGCGATGCCGGTGCCTCGCTGCATCTTCGCCGCTTCGTACCTCAGGCGTGCGGCTTCGTCGACGCGAGCGACGGCCGTTCGGCCCAGGCGGTGCGCACGCTCGCGACCGCGGCGGCCCGCTCGGTCGGGTAGGTCTTGCGGAAGTCCATCCAGTCGAGGGTCGAGACCAGCGCGAGCTCGGCGAGGCCGAAGCCCTCGCCAAAGCCGCGGCCGTCGGCGGCGAGCTGGGTGCCCAGCCACGTGAAGATCGCGTCGGTGCGCTCGAGCTGGCGGGTCGCGTACGCCGTACCGTCGATCGCGACACCATCGCGGCGCAGGTAGAACAGCTGGATCACCGCATCGAGGGCGGCATCGATCGCGCTCATCACGTTCTGCTCGTGCCAGCGATCACGCGCCGGCGCGAGGCCGTGCCAGCCACGCGTCGTGACGAGCCAGTCGATGATGAGGTGCGAGTCGAGCAGCGTGCGGCCGTCGATCACGGCGACGGGGACCTTGCGGATCGGCGACACCGCGCGTAGCGCTGCCTGCCCCGCCTCGGGTGCGGTGTCGATCTGCTCGATGGGCTCGCCGACCTCCGCGGCGACCACCCGCACCCGGCGCACGAACGGTGATGTCGTCGTACCGTAGAGCTTCATGCGCGCGAGCGTACACGGTACGCTCGGGACGTGGACGTGTTCCTGATCCGGCACGCCGACGCGATCGACGAGACCCTCGAGCTCCGCGATCCGATGCGCCACCTCACCCTGGCCGGCCGCGCCCAGGCCGCCGGCCTCGGCGATCGGCTGCGCTGGCATGACTGCGAACCGACCCAGATCTGGACGAGCCCGCTCGTCCGCGCGGTGCAGACCGCGGAGCTGGTCGCGACCGGGCTCGCCGCGCGCGTGCCCGTCGAGGTCATGGTCGGCCTCGCACCCGGCGAGTCGGCGCGCACGCTGCTCGCCGCGCTCCAGGCGCTGCCGGCGGACGCCGCCGTCATGCTCGTCGGCCACGAGCCCGGCATCTCGGGGATCGCCGCGCGGCTGCTCGGCCGCACCGACTTCCCCGCGCTCGTGAAGGCCGAGGCGGTGCGGATCTCCGACGGCGAGCTGCGCTGGCGCTTTGCCTGGGACGCCGAGGCACCCGCCGGTGGCGGCTGAGGCTCAGAGCGCGCGCTCGGCGAACAGGATCGCGAACGCGAGCACGAGATCGATCACGGTGATCACCGAGCCGTAGCGCAAGAAGCGCCAGAAGCTGATCTCGCCGCGCGGACCCGCGGTCTCCATCACGATGATGTTCGCGACGCTGCCGAACAGCGTCAGGTTGCCGGCGAGCGTCGAGGCAACGGCGAGCATGATGTAGCCCCACGTCGGCTCCGGCATGAACGGGACCCACGCGACCGCGACGAGCACGAGCGGCACGTTCGACACGATGTTCGAGCCGATCACGACCAGCGCGATGAACGCCAGATCGCCGGTGAGGTCGCCGCGCGCGACGATCGGCTGGACGACCGCGAACGCGCGCTCGAGCACGCCCGCATGCGCGATGCCGGTGACGACGACGAACAGGCCGCCGAAGAACGCGAGCAGCGTCCAGTCGATGGTCTTGAACACGTCGCGCGCGCCGGTCTGCGCGATCACCATCAGCACCGCGGCCGCGCACATCGCGGCGCCGGCGAGGCTGGTCCCGGCGATCGCGAGGCCGGCGAACAGCGCGAGCGCGAGGAGCCCCTTGATCGTCAGCCGCTTGTCCATCGCGGGCCGCGGCGGGCTGCGGTCGGCGAGCGGCTCGGTCGGCAGCTCGAACCGGAACAGCCACGCGATCACCGCCGCGTTGACGGCCAGACAGACGACGCCGACAGGCAGCGTGAGCAGGAAGTACTCGGCGAACCCGATCGTGCCGTGCGCCGCCGCGCCGACGATCATGTTCTGCGGGTTGCCCGAGAAGCTGACGACGCCGCCGACGTTCGCCGCCGACGCGAGCGCGAGCAGGTACGGCAGCGCCGGCAGACGTGCCTCGACGACGACCGCGAGCACGAGCGGTGTCAGCACGATGCACACGGTGTCGTTGACGAGCAGCGCCGACAGGCCGCCGGCCACGAACACGAGACCGAACAGCAGCGAGCGCGCCGACCGCGCGCGGGTCAGCACGAGGTACGCCGTGAACCGGAAGAACCGCGCCTCGGTGAGGTACGCCGCGATCACCAGCACGCCGAACAGCAGCAGCAGCACGTCGAGATCGATCGCGCGCACCGCCGCGTCCATCGGCAGCCCGCCGACGATCACCATCGCGACGCCGCCGACCACCGCCGCGGCCGGACGGTCGAGCCGCAAGAAGCGCAGCTGCCGGCTCGCGATCATCAGGTAGGTGATGCAGAAGACGGCGAGCGCGCCCTTCAAGGGGCCGACCATACACCTGGGACACGCAGCGAGGCGTGGCGATCACGCGAGGTCAGCGGGTGGCAGAGATCCTCGGCCGACCTGCCGCGTTGGCGATCGGATGAGCCCCCGTCCCACCCTCGTCGCCACGTCGCTCGTCGTCCACCTCGCGATCGTGCTCGCCCTGTTCATCGCGGGGTTCTGGAAGCTCGATCGCCTCGATGCTCCCCGCCATCGGGTCGATCTCGCGGTCGCCCCGCCGCCCCCACCGGCCCCGGCGGGCAGCCCGGCGGGAGCGAAGGTGAAGCTCGAGCGCAAGCAGCCCAAGCACGTCACGCACGACATCGTGATCGCGCCCAAGCCGGAGCCGGAGGAACCCCCGACGGCTGCCGCCGAGATCCCCGGCGACGGCGAGGGCAGCGGCAGCGGGACCGGCAGCGGCTCGGGCAGCGGCGATCCCGACAGCACCGGCGACTGCACGGGCGAGGGCTGCGGCGAGTCGACCACGGAGCCCGCGAAGAAGCAGCCGATCGTCGAGCGCGAGGTCTTCGTGCCGCCGACCGTCATCAAGCGCATGCGGATCGCGGGCGAGACCCAGATCCAGCCCCCCGATAACGAGAAGACCGCGCTGCTGCGGTCGGGCCATCCGCGTGCGGCCGCGACCGTGAAGGTCTGCGTCGGCTCGACCGGCGATGTGGCCAGCCTGTCATTCGTCAAGAGCTCGGGCTACGCGGGCTGGGACGCGGCGATCATGCGCGCGATCCGCGACTGGCGATACAAGCCACACCGGGTCGGCAACCTGCCGGTCGCGGTCTGCGGCATGGTGACCTTTCTCTACGCGATCAAGTAGCGCTACTCTGTCGAGGCCTTGGAGTCTGCCGCGATCGACGTACGCGATCTTCGCAAGACGTACCGCACGCCCCTGCGCCGCAAGAAGGTCGAGGCTCTGCGCGGCGTCACGTTCAGCGTGGCGCAAGGCCAGATCTTTGGCTTCGTCGGCCCGAACGGGGCCGGCAAGACGACGACGATCCGCACGCTGATGGGCCTGCTCCGCCCGACCGGCGGCACGGCGACGATCCTCGGCCACGAGATCCCGAGCCGGGCCGCACGCACCCGGCTCGGCTTCCTGCCCGAGTCGCCGTACTTCTATGACTACCTGACCGTCGCCGAGCTGCTCGACCTCGCCGGCCGGCTGTTCGGGATTCCGGGCGAGCTGCGCCGCAAGCGCGCCGACGAGCTGATCGACCGCGTCGGGCTCGGCCGCGCGCGGGGCCAGAGCCTCAAGAAGTACAGTAAGGGCATGCTGCAGCGGGCGGGGCTCGCGCAGGCGCTGATGAACGATCCCGAGCTCGTCGTGCTCGACGAGCCGATGAGCGGGCTCGACCCGATCGGCCGCAAGGAGGTCCGCGACCTCATCGTCGAGCTCCGCGAGGCCGGCAAGACCGTGTTCTTCTCGTCGCACATCCTGACCGACATCGAGGCGATCGCCGATCACGTCGCGATCATCGCGCGCGGCCAGCTCCAGGCGCAGGGCACGCCGGCCGAGCTGATCCAGCGCACCGTGCTCGGCATCGACGTCATCGTGCGGATCGCCGCCGACGCCGATCTCGGCACGCTCGCCGACGGCGCGAGCCGCGTGCACCGCGGCGCCGAGGAGCTGTCGCTGACCCTGCCCGCCGGCACCGACGTCGACGCATGGCTGTCGGCGGCCCGCGACAAGGGTGCGAAGGTCGTCGCCGTGACGCCGCGCCACGAGACGCTCGAGGATCTGTTCCTGCGCCAGATCGCCGACGCCGACCAGGCGCCCGCGCGCGAGGAAGGCGGCCGCGCGTGAGCGTGCTCAATCGGATCTGGGCGATCGCGCTCAACACGTTTCGCGAGGCCGCGCGCATCCGCGTGCTGTACGGCATCGTCGTGCTGGTCATCGGCGCGAACCTGTTCGCGATCGTGCTCGGCGAGATGTCGATCCGCGAGCAGGCACGGGTCGCGCGCGACGTCGGCCTCGCCGGCATCTCGCTGTTCGGCTCGCTGACCGCGATCTTCCTCGGCGTGTTCCTGCTCTACACCGAGGTCCAGCGCCGCACGATCCACGCGATCGTCAGCAAACCGATCGAGCGCTGGGAGTTCGTCGTCGGCAAGTACCTCGGCATGGCGCTCGTGCTCACCGTGCTCGTCGGCCTGTTCGCGCTCGCGATGGTCGGCATGCTGGTCTCGCAGGACGTCGGCGTCACGGCCGAGGTGGTGCGCGCGATCGTGCTCGCGTGGTGCGAGGTGCTGACCGTCGCGGCGATCGCGATCTTCTTCTCGTCGTTCTCGACGCCGTTTCTGTCCGGCATCTTCGCGCTCGCGATGTGGGTGATCGGCCGCGTCACGCCCGATATCGAGGCGGCGGTCCGCGAGGGCTCGGGCTGGATCCGCGCGGTGTCGCGCGTCGCGCTCGAGATCGTGCCCGACATCCACCTGTTCTCGCCGTCGGGACGCGTCGTCGAGGGCGCCGCGGTCACGGTGCACGGCGACTTCGTCACGTGGGGCTACGTCGGGCTCGCCGCGCTGCACGGCATCGGCTGGATCGTCGGCCTGCTCGCGCTCGCGTGCCTGCTGTTCCACCGCCGCGACTTCGCCTGACGCCTCCCGCGCCGACGGTCCTCACGTATAGTGCCGGCGTGCGACGGGCCATCCTCATCGCGGCACTCGTGCTCGCCGGACTCGGCGCGCTCGCGATCCGCGTGGTGATCGAGGGCCGTGGCGCGCTCGCCGACGGCGAGGCCGAGCTGGCCGCCGGCCACCCGGCCGAGGCGATCCGCGCGTTCGAGGCGAGCGCGCGCTGGTACCTGCCGCTCGCGCCGCATGTCGACGACGCGTATGCCCGGCTGCGCGAGCTCGCCGCGTCCGAGCATCCCGCCGTCGCGCTCGCCGCCTGGCGCGCGATCCGGTCCGCCGCGCGCGCGACGCGCTCGCTGTGGACGCCGCACGCAGACGACCTCGCCGCGGCCGATGCCGCGATCGCGAAGCTGTCGGCCGCCGCGGTGCCGCCCGGCGGCGAGGGCGCGGACCCGCCGCCGGCGGGAGCGACGGTCGGCGACCGCGAGGCGTGGCACCTGGCGCGGCTGGCCCGCGACGTGCGGCCGAGCCGGGGTGCAGCCGCACTGGCGGGCATCGGAATCGTTCTGTGGATCAGCGGTGCTCTGATGCTGGTCCGCCGCGGCATCGGTGCGGCCGGCGGTCTCGCGCGGCGGCCTGCCCTGCTGGCCGGGGCCACGATCCTCGTCGGGTTCGCGTGCTGGGCGGTCGGCCTTTACAACGCCTGAGCCGCGTGTTTGCTTTTGCGACGGAGGCGACATGGCCAAGAATCTAGGCGGAGCGATCATCGACCTGCTCGACTCGGAGCGCGTCGATCTGCGCGCGGCGGCGGCGACCGTGCTCGCGGCGGTGGGCAAGAGTGACCGGTCCGTGCAGAGCGCGTTGACCGGCAGGCTCGCGGATCCAGATCCCGGTGTCCGCCGGATCGCGCTCGACGGCCTCGCGGACATGAGCGCGGCCGGCATCGCGCCCAAGCTGGTGCCGCTGCTCCGCGGCGATGACGAGGCCCTCGCCGAGCGCGCGGCGTCGCTGCTCGCCCAGCAGGGCGCGGAGGCGGAGTCGACGTTGCGCAAGGAGGTGCGGGCCGGCACCGTGGCGGCGCGCCGCGTGATGGCGCAGCTGCTGCTTCGCCGCGGCACCTCGGGCGCCATCGAGGCCGTGCTCGATCAGCTCTCCGATCCCGAGTTCGGCGAGCAGGCGCTCCAGCTCGTGCGCGCCGAGCTCGACAGCGGCAACGACAAGCTCGCGAACCAGGTCGAGAAGAGCGCGGTCGGCCGCGCCGGCGAGGCCGCGAAGGAGCTGCACAAGATCTGGGCGCGCGCGCAGAAGCTCGCGGCCGAGGCGGGCAAGCTCGCCGCGAAGGCGGCGAAGGGCAAGAAGAAGAGCGTCGCGAACGGCACCGGCGCGAACGGCCACGCGGCAGCGGCCCCCGATCCGCTGCGCGATCCCGAGGTCGCGCTCGGTGTCGCGAAGCTCGGCTCGCTGCTGCGCTTGATCGGCTACCTCGCGCGGCCGTCGACGCAGAAGATGCTGCTCGACTACGCCGATGCCGACGAGCCGCGGCCGATCCGGCTCGCCGCGATCGCCGGGTTACGCCGCATCGTCGCGCAGAGCGAGGCGCGCGGCACCGAGAAGGTGATCGCGACGCTGATCGACTATGCCAACGGCGACGATCCGGCCGTCGCGCAGTCCGCGGTCGACACGCTGCGCGGCGCGCGCATCCCCGAGTCGCTCGCGAAGGCGTTCGCCGGCCTCGCGAAGTCGAAGAACGTGATGGCGCAGAAGCTCGCGATGGAGCGGCTGCCCGCGGGCGGCGGTGCGTCGGCGGTCAAGGCGCTCGTCGAGGCGCTCGGCGGCGGCGATCCGACGGCACGCGACGCCGCGGCGCGCGGGCTCGCGAAGGCGCCCGAGTCGGTGCTGCCGGTGACCCGTGCACTGCTCGCGACGGGTGACGAGCAGGTCGCGCGTCGTTACACCGGCGTGCTCCGCGCGCATCGCGGTCACATCTCGAACCAGGCGCTCGAGGAGCTGGTCGAGCGCGTGCGCGAGCTGATGGAGCGCCACCTGAAGGGCAAGGCGACCGCCGATCAGCTCGTCCTCGAGCGCGTGCTCGCCGAGCTGGTCGCCGACGTCGCGCCGGCACGCCACGTCGAGCTGCTGTTCGATCGCGCGAAGCGGCTGCGCAAGGCGGGCAAGGCCGTCGAGGCGTTCGGCTCGCTCAAGCCGCTGCTTCGCTCGCACGCCGATCTCGACGCCGCGATCGACGACGACCAGCGGTTCTTCCTCGCCCAGCTCTCGCTCGAGGCAGCCGGCGAGGGCATGCTGCGCTCGACGAGCCCCGACGATCCGGTGTTCGCGCAGTTCGCGCGGCTCGCCGCGAAGGGCTATCCGGTCGCCAAAAACCTCGCGCGCAGCGCCGACGTCGGCGACGGGCAGATCTACGCGCTCGGCTTCCGGCTGATCGAGTCGGGCGACGGATCGAACGAGGAGCTCGGCGCCGAGCTGCTCCAGGGCATCATCGACGAGCGGCCGCGCAGCAAGCTCGCGAAGGCGGCCAAGAACAAGCTCAAGCTGACCGGCCACCTCGAGGACTGATGCCG
>DAIRFU010000128.1:10866-13112 GCA_036794935.1 Kofleriaceae bacterium
CGCTGAGCGACTTGTCCCTCGCTCGATCGAGTTGCCCAGGATCTGGGCAAGTCGCGCAACCAGGCCGGGCGACGGCGGGCCAAGCGCCCGAGATCACGGCATGTGAAGCACGGCACATGATGTGAAGACTGCGACCCCGAACACATTCGGGGGACCTCGTGAAGACCATCATCGCGCTCGCTTCCGTGCTCGCACTCGCCGCCTGTCAGGACGCCGTCGAAACCACTGCGCCGACCACCGCACCGACCACCGGTGAGAGTGGCGACGGTGTCACGCTTCGCATCGCGACGCCGGATCGGATCGCCGGCAGCTACGTCGACGCGACCGGCGTGGGCATCGAGTTCGACACCGCGCGCTCGGGCGAGGACCTGTTCATGAACATCGCCACGACCTCGGGCCACGTGCTGATCCACGCGGAGACCACGCCCTCGACGTACGTGTTCGAGTACCTCGACAAGCGCCTGCGCCTCGAGATCGAGAAGTCATGGGTCGCCCAGGTGCGGGCCGAGGGCGAGGATGGCCCGGCCGCGGCCGACGAGAGCCAGATGCACTGGACCGGCGACATGACCGTGCTCGACGAGATGATCGGCCTCCCCGAGGTGCGCGGCCTGCCGTACCTGTCGCGCGCGCTCGGCGAGATGGGCTACACGGGCAGCGAATATCCGGCGGTGCTGCCGCTCCACAAGATGGCGCGCCAGAGCGCCGACGCGCTCGGCATCGATGTCCAGCCGCTCGCCAGCGCCGACAGCGAGAACAGCTACTGCACGGCCTACCCGAACCGGGGGAACAACTGCTACGGCATGTGCGGACCGGGCTGCTCGTGCTGGTCGTGGGTGTGCGGCGACTGCTGCTACCACTATGGCTGCGCCAGGCACGACACCTGGTGCCGCCAGGGCCAGTGGTACTACTGCTACAACATCAGCGCCGTCATCGCGCTGTTCGGGTGTTAGCGTGAGCGCGTGAGCGTGCGCCGCGCCCTGGTGGTCTGGTTCGCGCTCGGCTGCGGCGCCGCTGCGGCCGCACCGCCTGTCACGGGCGGCACGGCGAGCGACGACGGCGCGGTGGTCGCGCTCGCGTACGGGGACGTGCTCGTGTGCAGCGGCACGCTGATCGCACCGCACGCGGTGCTCACCGCCGCCCACTGCCTGACCGGCTCGCACCTCCCCGAGCTCGCCGTCGGTGACACGCTCGCGGGGGCCGCGCGGCATCCGATCATCGCGGCGTTCGTGCACCCCGACTTCGACGCGCAGACACTCGATCACGACATCGCGGTGGCCATCGTGGCACCGCTCGCCGGCGCACCGGTGTTGCCGTTCGCGACGGTGCTCGGCGAGCTCGCCGCGGGCGCGACGCTCCGCGTGGTCGGCTTCGGGTGGACCGTCGCGAACGACACGTCACCGCCGGCGCGCCGCACCGGCGAATCACGGCTCGACGCGATCGAGCCGCTCCGCCTGGTCTCGCACGCCGCGATGTCGCAGACCTGCGAGGGCGACTCGGGAGGGCCCGCGCTGATCCCGGTCGGTGCCGGCGAGCGGGTGATCGGCGTCGCCTCGTCGGGCGATGCGACGTGCACCGAGGTGGCGCGGTACACGCGCGTCGATGTTCACGCCGACTTCGTCGCCGATGTGGCCGCCCGCACGGCACCCGGTGCGGCCAGCGCGGGCGATCGCTGCTGGTATGCGGAGAACTGCGCGGTCGGCGGGTGCCTGCCCGCCGTCGACGAGCCACGCTGGTCGTTCTGCGCGCCCGCGTGCGACGGGGGTTGCCCGGCCGGCCTCGCGTGCATCACGGTCGGCGGCGACGCACGCTGCCGGCATCCGGCACCGAGCCCCGGCGCGGACGGCGCGCCATGCGCGAACGACGCCGACTGCGCGGGCGCGCTCTGCCTGGCCGCGGCGATGGGTGGCGAGCAGACGTGCACCAGCCGCTGCTTCTCCGACCTGCCCGGCTTCGCGTGCGAAGGCGGCACGACCTGCCGCGCAGCGGACGATGGCGGCGAGGCGTGCTTCGCGCCCCAGGACAACGGCGGCTGCACCGCGACTGGCGGAAGCAACTCCGGCGTCCGGATCAGCTCGATCGTAGGCGCGTCGCCGATCGTCCGGGCGCTCGCCGGATGGGCCGGCGCCTGGGGTCAGCTGTACTCAGGCAACGACTTCCTCGACATGCTCGATGTCGCCCTCAACGCGGATGGGCGCCTCGAAGTCCTCGAGGGAGTCGAATGCCTGGTAGACGCTGGCGAACCGCAG
>DAIRFU010000129.1:0-13107 GCA_036794935.1 Kofleriaceae bacterium
TGTACAGCGCGACGCGGCGCGTGCGCTCGGGGTGAGCGACCGCCATCGCGAGCGCGACCGAGCTGCCCCACGAGTGCCCGACGATCGCGACGTCCGCGACGCCTAGCTTGTCGAGCACGTGCCAGACGAGCGCGGCCTGTGCGGCCGGGCTGTAGTCACCCTCGGGGCGGGTCGTCCAGCCGAAACCCTTGAGGTCGACGGCGATCACGCGGTGCGTGGTGGCGAGCACCGGCGCGACGCCGGCCCAGCTGGCGAGCGACGCACCGTAGCCGTGGATCAGCACGACGGCTGGGCCCTGGCCCTGGTCCTGGTAGTGCACCGACACGCCATCGACGTCGACGAACGTCGCGTTCGTGGGCGTGCCGGGGAGGCGGCCCGCGTGGTAGCTCGGGCAGCCGGCGAGCGCGAGCGCGGCGACGATCGTCGCCCAGAGCCTCACGGCACCAGTCTCCGCAGCTCGGCGAGATCGGTCAGCTCGGCGCCATCGTCGAAGCTCTGCGACTGCGCCGTCGCCACGGGTCCGAAGCACTCGGCCACCCACGTGAACGTGCGATTCGTGAGCAGCGTCGTGAAGCCCGACGTCCGCGTCAGGTCGGTCGCGACGCGCAGCACGGGAAACTCCCCGTACGGCGTCTTCATCGTGCCGACCTCGTCGACGCGCGACTCGTACGTCTCGGTGTACGCGACGATCGCGCCCTGCGCGGTGCCCGACACCGTGCTCGTCGAGCTCCACGTCGCGCCGACGGTGAGCGGCAGCGCGAGCACCTGGGCCGGCGGATCGTACGAGAGCTCGGTCTTGACGGCGCCGCCGCTCGGCGACACGACGCCGAGCAGCGTGAGCGACGCAGTGGAGGCCTGGAACACGCCGCGCAGATCGGACTCGACCGAGAGCTCGGTCGCGTACGTCGCCGCGGCGAAGTCGGGGCTCCACCACTGACCGGTCGGCGCGCCGAGGGCCATCAGGCGGTCGGCATCGCCGGCGAGCTGCACGGTGAGATCCCAGGCGCGCGAGCCGTCCTGGTTCGCGGTGCCAGCCGTATCCCACGCAACGTCGGTGGCGATCCGGAACGTACCCATACGGCCGGCCATGAACGGCAGCTCGGCCAGCGTGATCGAGCCATCGTGGTCCGGGTTGCACAGCGCGCTCGGCCCGTCGGTCGCCGCGTCGACATCGATCGCGCCGTCGACCGGGGCCGGCCCGCACGTGCCGTTCGCCTTGCAGAAGCCCGATGCGCAGTCGCCGTCGATCGTGCAGGTCTGTCCCGATGGACCGCCACACGCCGCCGCCATGCTGCACAGCAGCATCAATGGACCGACACCCCGGGACAACATGCGCGCACGCTACGTCCGCTGCCGGAGGCTGTCAAGCCTGTTTTTGCAGTGCAACAAAAACGCGACTTGCAGTGCAGCGAACCAGCCTCTAAGGTCGGACCGTGGCAACGGTCCTGATCAAGAAGTACGGCAACCGGCGGCTCTACGACACGGGCGACAGCCGGTACATCACGCTCGACGAGCTGGCGACGAAGATCCGGAGTGGCTCGGATGTTCGCGTCGTCGACGCGCAGACGGGCGAGGACCTGACCCAGGCGACGCTGACCCAGGTCGTGCTCGAGACCGGTAATGCAGCCAAGTTCCTGCCGGTGCAGCTGCTCACCCAGATGATCCGGCTCTCCGACGACGCGCTCGCCGAGTTCTTCAGCCGCTACGTGACCGGCGCGCTCGATCTCTACCTCCAGGCCAAGCGCGGCGTACAGTCGATCGCGACCTACAACCCGCTGACCCAGATCCCGCTCGCGGCCGGTGATGCCCTGGCGCGCATGTGGATGGGCGGCTTCGGCGGCGCACCGTACCAGCCGTATCCCGGCTACGCGGCACCGCCGCCGCCCGCGCCTGCACAGATGCCTCCCGACGAGGAAGCCGCCGACGAGCAACCCGCGCGCAAGGACGACGTGGCCGAGATGCGGCGCGAGCTCGACGAGCTCAAGCAGGCCCTGCGCGACAGCCTGCCGAAGCCGCGCAAGAAGCGAAAGAGCTAGGCCGCGAGCGCCGTGTCCTGCGGCGCGGGCGTGCCCGTCCGCTGCTCCGCCGGCACGGTGATGATGTTGCGCAGCAGCAAGACCGCGATGCTCATCGCGAGGAGTCCCGTGCCGACGACCAGCATCAGCGCCGTCGACAGCGCGAGGTCGAAGTGGCTCGCGAGCTGCGGGATCAGCCAGGGCACGAACGCGGCGATGAACGCGCCGACGTGATAGACGAGCCCGATCGCGAGCGCTCGCACGCGCTCGGGGAACAGGCTGGTCGTCAGGACCGGCGTCACGCCCGAGTAGCCCACGCCGAGGGCGCCGCCGAGGAACGCGCCGATCGGCAGCGCCCAGGGCACCGCGCCGATGTAGAGCGGAAGCGCCGGGATCATCAGCAGCGCGGGCGCGACGAGCGCGACGATCACGCCCCAGCGCTGGGCGACGAAGCCCGCCGCGATCACGCCGAACAGCATGCCCGCGTTGAACAGGATGACGTTGACGAACGCCGCCTTGGCCGAGAGGTGGAGCTCGCCCTGGAGCATCGCCGGGTACTGCGACTGCAATCCGTAGTAGACGATGAAGCCGAGCGCCATCACGAGCGAGCCGAGGACGAGCATCTTCGGCACGCCGGGGCTCGCGAGCTCGCGCAGCGGAGACTGCTTCGCCTTCGCGGTGCGCGGGGCCGGCTTCGGCGACGAGAACATGAACCAGAGCGGGATCGTGAGGATCGCCGGGATCGCGCCGATGAGGAACATCGGCCGCCAGGTGTGCTCGTCGACCACGAAGTACGCGACACCCGCCGCGAGCATGACCCCGATCGGCCAGCCTGCCTGGAGGAGCCCCGAACCGATCTTGCGCGTCCGCTCGGGCAGGCTCTCCATCGCGAGCGCGGTGCCCGCCGTCCACTGTGCACCCATGCCGAAGCCGAACAGGGTGCGGAAGATCAAGATCGCGGTGAACGAGTGCGAGAAGTAGATCGCCGCGTCGAACGTGACGAACGCGACGAGTGACAGCATCAACGGCAGCTTGCGGCCCCAGCGATCGGCCATCCAGCCGGCGAGCGCACCGCCGGCGAGCCGGACCAGCAGCGTCAGCGTGATCGATCCGGACACGGCGGCGAGGCCGACGCCGAACTCGGCGGCGAGCTGCCTCATGACCAGCACGTACACCATGAAGTCGAACGCATCGAGGACCCAGCCGACCCACGCCGCCGTGAACGCGGCCCACTGCTTCCTCGTCGGCTCTTTCCACCAGGGCTGCACCTTGTTCATGGCGTTTGAGTAGCCGATCGGGCTCGGCCCGCGCAACCGAAAAAATGTTGCGTCGCAACAAATCGCCATTGACACGCCGTTGCGGCGACCCTAGGGTGTGCTCGCAAAGGAGCTGATCATGTCGAAAGAACCCGAATCCAAGAACATCCCCCCGAAGGCCGAGTCCGCTGCACCGCACAATCCGTTCAGCGCGTTCGACCCGATGGCGACCTGGCAGGCGACCCAGGCGACCTGGCAGAAGATGATGACCGACGCGTGCGGACGCGCGCAGGCGTGGGCGGACGAGTACGCCTCGATCGAGGCGCAGATGTACGGCCGCGCGCTGCAGACTGTCGACACGTGGGCGCAGCTCGCGCGCGACACCATCGAGTACGGCCAGCAGCTGTCGAGCCAGGCCCGCAAGCTCGGCTTCGAGGCTGCCCGCAGGGCCGGCGTCGGAGCGTAGTCGGTGAACGAGCTGTTCGGTTGGCCGCGTGAAGTCGCAGAGGCGTGGACCCCCGTGGCCGCAGACCTCCTCGCCCTCCCGCGGCCGACCACCCCCTCTCTGGCGCAGACGAAGCGCGACGAGCTCGCCCTCGAAGGCGGCGCGAAGCTGTACCACTTCGTCGGCGCGACCCCGGCGACGGGCAAGCCGCTGTTGCTGATCCCGTCGCTCATCAATCGCTGGTACGTGCTCGACCTCCGGCCGGGCGCGAGCCTCGTCGAGGCGCTGGTTGGCGCCGGAATCGACGTGTGGTGCCTCGATTGGGGCGTGCCCGAGGCGGAGGACCGGTTCCTCGACTGGGAGGCGGTCCTCGCCCGGCTCGGGCGCGCCGTGCGGCGCGTCAAGCGCGAGACGGCAAGCGCCACGCTCGGCGTGCTCGGCTACTGCATGGGCGGCACGCTGACGACGATCTACGCGGCGCAGCACGCGAGTGACTTCGCCGCGCTGATCACGCTGGCGACGCCGGTCGACTTCCAGTGCGGCGGTCAGCTGCGCTGCATGGTCGAGCCGCGGTGGTTCGATGCCGACGCGATCGCGGACGCGGGCAACGTGGCGCCGATGCAGATGCAGACGGGCTTCGTGGCGCTGCGGCCGACGCTCGAGCTCGGCAAGCTGATGTCGATGCCGGAGCTGGCGACCGATGCGCGCGCGAGAGAGGCCTACCTCGCGCTCGACGAGTGGGCGAACGACAACATCCCGTTCCCCGCCGAGGCGTACCGCCGCTACATCCGCGAGCTGTATCAGCAGAACCAGCTCGTCGAGGGCACGCATCGTGTCGCCGGCAAGCCCGTCTCGCTCGGTGCGATCACCTGTCCGACGCTCGTCATCACGGCGAGCCGCGACACGATCTGCCCGCCTCCGGCGGCGACGGCGCTGCTCGCCCACGTCGGCGCGACCGACAAGGACGTCCTCGAGGTACCGGGCGGCCACGTCGGCGCGGTGGTCGGAAGCCGCGCCGCCCGGGACATGTACCCGGCGCTTATCCGCTGGTTACGGCCGCGGCTCGCGTGATATTGCGGGCTGCCCATGAAGCAGCTCGCGCTCGTCGTGCTCGTCTCGATCCTCGCCGCATGCGGTGACGATCAGGACGCGCAGACCGTGTACTTCGACCTCGCCGAGGCGACCTCCGCCGAGACGTCCTCCCCCGAGACGTTCTGGAACTTCCCGTTCCCATCGGACCAGCGGCTCGACGCGCAGGGTGCGCCCGACATGCGGGCCTTCCCGAACCCGCGTGACGTGCCGATCATGGCCAGCCTGCTCTCGCTGGTGCCCGAGCGGCGGGGCTGGCCGATGATGGCGGCCGCCTACTTTCGGTTCACCGCGCCGGTGCCGGCGACGACGCTCGACGTCGTGCTCGCCGACGGCCCGCTGTATCTGATCGACATCGACCCGGACTCGCCCGAGCGCGGCTCGACGTTCCCCGTGATCGCCAAGACGCTCGCGAAGGACGGCTACGTGCCGAGCGACGTCGTCGCGATCGCGCCGCGGCCCGGCATCGTGCTGCGCGCGAGCACCCGCTACGCGTACGTGGTCGGCAGCGCGTTCGCGCCTGGCTTCACGCGGCCGGCCGGGTTCGACGAGTCGGTCTACCCCGAGCTGTGGACCACGCTCGACGACGTGGGCATCGCGCGCGACGACGTGCTGGTCGCGACCGTCTTCACCACCGGCGACGAGCACGCCCGGCTGCGCGCGCGCTCCGAGGCGATCCGCGCCGCGTACGAACCGACGATCACGGATGTCCAGCTCGTCGGTGCCGACATGTACAGCGGGTTCTGCCGGCTGTCTGCGCAGATCACGATGCCGCAGTTCCAGACCGGCGAGCAGCCGTTCAACAGCGGCGGCCTGTTCGTGCTCGACGAGAATGACGTGCCGGAGCAGCAGGGCGAGATGACGATCCCGGTGGTGATCACGCTGCCCAAGCAGGCGATGCCGGCGGGCGGCTGGCCGCTCTACCAGTTCTTCCACGGCTCCGGCGGGCTCTCGACCGGGATCGTCGATCTCGGCCACTCGGCGACCGCTGACGACGAGCCCGAGCCCGGTAAAGGGCCCGGCTACGTCGTCGCGCTGCAGGGAATCGCGGCCGCGTCGTCCGCGCTGCCGCTCAACCCCGAGCGGCTGCCGATGGCGGCGGACACCGCGTACCTCAACATCAACAACCTCGCCGCGTTCCCGCAGACGTTCCAGCAAGGCGTGTTCGAGCAGCGCCTGCTGACGGACGCGCTGCTCGCGCTGCGCATCCCCGACAGCGTGCTCGCCGGTTGCACGGGCATCAGCTCGCCCGCCGGCGAGCACTTCTTCGACGCGCAGAAGCTGGTCGCCGGTGGCCAGTCGATGGGCGGCATGTACACGAACCTGGTCGGCGCGGTCGAGGAGCGGTTCGGCGCACTGGTGCCGACCGGCGCCGGCGGGTTCTGGAACCTGATGATCCTCGAGTCGGAGCTGATCCCCGGCGCGCGCTCGCTGCTCGGCACCGCGCTCGGCGTCGACGACGCGCAGCTGACGTTCGTGCACCCGGCGATGAACGTGCTCGCGCTGGCCTGGGAGATGGGCGAGCCGATCGTCGCGATGTCGCGACTCGCGCACCGGCCGATCGAGGGCCTGCCCGTGCGGAACATCTACGAGCCGGTCGGCAAGAACGACATCTACTTCCCGATCCCGGTGTACGACGCGGCCGCGCTCGCGTACGGCAACCAGCAGGCCGGCACCGAGGTGTGGCCCTCGATGCAGGAGGCGCTGGCCCAGGGCGGGCTCGGCGGCCTCGCCCAGTATCCGGTCAAGGGCAACCGCGACGGCAAGACGCGCATCGTCGTTCAGTTCGAAGGCGACGGCATCGTCGATCCGCACTACCTGTACCGCCAGCTCGAGACCGTGAAGCATCAGTACAGCTGCTTCTTGATGACGTACCTGCGCGACGGCGTGCCGACCGTGCCGGAGCCGAACACGCTCTCCCACCCCTGCCCCTGAGCCGCCGGGCCCTCTGGAGCGTCAGCGGCGGCGACGGCGCCGGCGGCCACCGCCCGCGAGCAGCAGGCCGACACAGCCGGCGAGTGCGAGCGTGCCCGCCTCACCGCCGCTCGCCGAACAGCAGCCGCCGTCGGGAACGTCGATGATCTCGCATTTCTGCGAGCAGGTGTCGGTGCCGTCGGGACCGTCGTCGCACTCCTCGGCGGAGTCGACGATCGAATCGCCGCACGTGGGGAGTCTGCAGTCGGTGCGGCAGACGTCCGGCTGATCCTGGTTCTCGGCCCCGGCGTCGCACTGTTCGGTGCTCGTCTTGACGCCGTCGCCACAGATCGAATTCGGGTTCGCGACGATGCACACGTCGTCGAGCTGCCAGCCGCCGAGCTCGAGGCCCTCGTCGCTGGCCAGCTCCCACGAGACCGTGACCGAGTGACCGCTGAAGTAGCCCGACAGGGCGACGTCGTGGAAGCGCCACTCCTTGTCGATGTGATGCCGCGCGCTCGAGTCGCCGTTATCGCTGTCGAAGTTGACCCACGCCTGCTTGCCGTTCGCCTTGATCGTCGCCTGGTCGAAGTGGCCGTCCTCGACGGCGAGCCAGCGCCGGTACTGGAGGTGGACATCGCTGTACTGACCGATGTCGATCGGCGGCGTCTTCAGCCACGTGTGCTGCTTCGCCTGGTAGTCGCCGTCGAGCTTCTGCGCCAGGATCTGTGCCCCCGAGAACGCGGCGTGCGGATCGGTCGCTCCGGATCCCGGCGTGCCCCACTGCCAGTCGTACTGGTCGCTGTCGTCGGTGCCGGCGGTCCACCCCTCGGCGAACGGATCGGTGGTCTCGAAGTCCGTGCAGTAGAGCTTCACCGTCGGCCCCGCGTAGATCTCGTACCAGGGGTCGGCGAAGTTGTCGGCCAGCGTCATCGTCGAGCCGTCCACGAAGTGAACGAGGGCCTGGTAGTAGACGACCTTGTTCGGCGCGAGCGGCAGCTGCGCGAAGTACGTGTCGGGGCCGGCCGGCGTCGCCGCCGTCTTGCCGCTGGACGGGCTGGTCGCCGCACCCTGCCAGACGAGATCCGCGCCGGTCACCTCGTCGCCCTCGCAGCGCTCGCTGAGCCCGGCGATCTTGATGTGCACGCCGATCGCGAGCGTGCTCTGCTCGAGCGTGCCGGGCGCGATCACCGTGCCCGACGCGGTGCGCAGCCCGTGGCGACCGAACGCCGCGCGGATCGCGCACTCGTGTGGCGTGCCGTTCTCGAGATCGCCGTCGTCGTCGTCCTCGGCGAGCGCCTCGATCAGGCTGGTCGGGATGTTGACCGCGCGGCGCAGCGTGCCGACGTACAGCCTGTTGACGGTCGCGATGCCCTGCGCCTCGCCGAGATCCGCGATCAGCTGCTTGCGCAGGTCCCAGAAGATGCCGCCGTAGATCTGGCCGGTGTAATGCGCCTCGCCGATGTTGAGCGGCCAGCTCCACTCCATGTCGGGCGGATCGAGATCGCGCAGCGGCGTGTCGCTGTAAAAGAAGCCGCGGCCCATGCCGGGGTCGCCGGTGATGCTCGCCGCGAGGAAGTCCGACGCGCCCTCGCTCATCGCGCTGTCGAAGTCTCCGACGCCCTCGATGATCTCGGCGGTGTGCACGCGATGGCCGTACTCGTGGAACACGACGTCCTGGAGCAGGCCGGTGTTCTGGCAATCCTCGGTGGCGTGGAAGAAGTTGATCGCCTTGCCATCGAAGAACGCGTTGCAGGTCTGGTTGATGTTGACGTTCGCGATCATCTGCTCGTCGAGCGTCGGCATCGCCGGATCCAGGTTCTGCCGCACGTACTCCTTGGCGATGCCGGTCGCGATGAACGTGCTCACCTGCGCGTCATCCTCCACCGTCCCGCTCGCATCCCACACCAGCGCGTCGCCCGGCGCGAGTGTCAGCGTCGCGGTCGCCGCGAGCGCACCCTCGGCCTTGTTGACGATCGCGACCAGGTCGCCCGTCACCGAGGTCTCGACCGAGGTCGGGCCATCGGGCGTCCAGGTCACCGTGCCCGTCGCGCTCGTCGTCTGGGCGGCGCCGGCGACCACGAGCTGCGCGCGCGTCGCCGGGTGCGTGATTCGCGCGCGGCCGGGCGCCGGGTATCGATCGACGGTGCTGTACAGCACGGTGCCGACCGCATACATGTTGAGCTGGCGCGCCGCGAGCACCGAGCCGGTCGCGACGTCGATATAGCCGAGGTACCGGCCGTCGGCTCCGCCGTCGATCGTCGCCGGCCGCGCGACGCGATAGCCGAGCACGCCGTCGTCGGCGACGAGCGGGACGATCACCTCCTCGCCGACCGGCGTCACCGGCGCGGTGGGCAGCGCGAATGTCGCGCGCAGCGACGTGCTCGCGCGATCGCGCAGCACCGCCGGTGCGAGCCGTGCCCGCGGCACCGCGACGCGGACATTCGGTAGTGCCTCGGAACCGATGACGAACAGGCGGTCGGCCTTGAAGCGAAAGCTGATCTGGCCGCCGATCACCCGGCGCCCCGCCGCGCGCTGGACGAAGCCGAGCGATCGCATCGACCCGTCGGAGACGTTCGAGACCAGCTCGAAGTCCGCCGGCGATGCACCGGGCGCGAGCAGCGCGATGTGATCGACGAGCACCTGGCGGGCGAACGCCTCCGCGACCTGCGGGCTCGCGACGCTGCCGGGAGCCGGCATGCCCGCGCCCCAGATCCGGCTCGGCACCCCGGTCGCACCATCCCACGCCGCGTGCCAGGCGGTGCCGCGTTGCGCGACGAACCGCGCCCACGCGACCGGCGGTGCATGCGACGCCCACTCGAGCGTGACGTGCGTGCGCAGCGGCTTGGTGATGCCCGCGGCGGGCAGCGCGGTCAGCGTGTCGGCAGCGACCCGCGGCCCCGAGCGAGGCACGTAGGCGCCGGCGGGCTGCGCCAGGCCGAGGAGGCATCCGACCCAGACAGCGCGGCGAACGCGGGCAACCATGGCCGGGAATTAGAGCGCAACTAGAGCACCGCGTCGAGGGCGGCGTCGCGAGCGGTGCGTACCGCGAGCCCGAGCGCGAGCTGGCCCCGCGCCCGCGCCAGGTTATGGGCGCGGCGCGAGGGGAAGCGGGCCGGATCCCAGCCGAAGTAGCAGTCCTCGAACGCGTCGACCGCGAACCGCGCGGCGAGCTCGATGCACACCGTCTCGAGCCCGTAGACGATCGAGATCCGCTCGTCGCGGCTGACGATCGAATCGGCGACGCTGCGAAATCCTGCGATCGCGGCCGTGAAGATCGCGAGGTCGAAGCGGACGCTGCCGGCGTCCTCGCCGTGCGGGTTGCACCACGAGCGCATCGCGTCGCCGAGCTCGAACGCCATCGTGCCCCTCGCGAACGTGTCGAGATCGATCAGGCAGACGGCATCGAGCGGATCGCGCTGGAAGATCAGGTTCGAGATCTTGAGGTCGCCGTGGACGTGGCGCTGCGGGGTGGTCGGCAGCGCGGGCAAGACGAGCGCCGCGTCGAGGATCTCGCGGCCGAGCACGGTCGCCTCGGCATCGCCGCCGCCCGCGACGCGCTCGCGCAGCCTCGCGAGGTGCGCGGCGGTATCGTGGACCCCGGCGCGCGTGAACCGGTAGGCGTGCTCGAGGTCGGCGACGGCGCGGTGAAACTTGCCGACGAGCACGCCACCGGCCTCCGCCCACGCGGGCGACGGCACCGCGTGCACCGATTCGCCCGGGATCCAGGTCAGCGCGCGCCAGATCGCGCCGCCGTGCTCGACCCACGCTCGGCCATCGCGGGTGCGGATCAGCCGCGGCGTGGCCAGGCCGCGGGCGGCGAGATGCGCGGTGACCGCCTCGAGATCGAGGTTGACCTCCGCGCCGAAGATCGAGTGCAGCTGCTGGAGTGCCGCGATCGGCGCGCCGTCACCGTCGCGCACCACGTAGGTGAGATTGATGAGACCGCCGGCGTGCGGTGTGACCGCATCCGCGTCCCAGCCCCACGCCGCGGCGACCGTGTCGGCGCTCACGGATGGCCGTGCGGCGGCGCGTCGGGATGCGGCGGACTCTTGATCTCGAGCAGCTCGATGTCGAACACGAGCATGCCCTGCGGCCGATCGGGTTGGCCCTTGTAGGCCAGCGTATCGGGGATCCAGAACCGGAACTTGTCACCGACCGACATCAGCGGGATGCCATCGGTCCAGCCGGCGATCACGCCGCGCAGGCTGAACTCGGCCGGATGACCGTTGATCACCGACGAATCGAACATGTGGCCGTCGGTGGTCCAGCCCGTGTAGTTGACGCGCACCGAGTCGGTCGGTGACGGCTTCGCGCCACCCTTGCCATGGGCGAGCACCTTGTAGAACACGCCCTTGGGGCTCTTGCGCGCGCCGGCCGGCGGCCGCGCGACGTCGGGTGGCGCCGGCGGCGCCGGATGCGCCGACTTCTCGATCGTCACCAGATCGACCTCGTAGCAGAGCGGCCCCTGGGCGACCGCCTGCGGCTTCTTCATCTGCTCGGCGTCGGCCCAGAAGCGCACGCGCTCGCCCCCGGTCATCTCCTGGAGGACCTGCTCGAGCGGCAGCGGCTGGCGGAACGGCGGCGACGTGACCGGCCGCTTCTTCATCTCGGTGGTCTCGAGCATGCGGCCGTCCGCGGTCCACGCGGTGTAATTGAACGTGACCTCGTCGGCCGACGTCGGCTGGGCCTTGCCGGTGCCCGGCCGGACCGAGATGTACTTGATGCCCGATCGCGTCTGCTTCGCGGTCGCGGGCGGCTGCGCGCAGTCCGGTGGCACCGCAGGGGCCTCGACGATATCGACGACCTCGACCTCGTAGACGAGCGTCTCGCCGCCGTCTCGTGGCTTCTGCTTGAGGCCGATCGTCGGCGGCAGCCACAGCATCGCGCGCTCGCCCTTCTTGACCTGCTGCATGCCCTCCGTGAAGCCGGGCGCCGTCGTCGCCAGGTTGAGCGGCATCGCCTGCGCGGCGGTGAGGTTCGAGAAGAACGTCTCGCCCGACGCCTGGCGCCAGCCCGTGTACTTGATCATCACGGTGTCGTTGCGCTTGGGCGCCTGGCCCTGCGGGTTGGCGACGAGCGTCTTGTAGATGAGGCCGCTCGGCGTGCGCACCGCATCTGCCGGCGGATTCTTCAGATCGAGCGGCGGCTCGACCTGCGGCGTCGGCGGCTTCCGGGTCGCCTCCGCGGTCTTGGCGGCCGGCAGGTCGACCTTCTTGTCATCGGACTTCTGGCAGCCGGCAAGGGCGAGCAGCCCCGCCAGCACGGCTACACGACTCATGCTTGGTACGCCTCGCGAGTGAGATTTCGAGTACCGCCCGCCTCGACCACGATGTTGTCCTCGATGCGAATCCCGCCGAACGGGCGCAGCTCGTCGACGAGCTTCCAGTCGACGAGGCGCGCACGCTCGTCCTCCTTGAGCGGGCCGAGCAAACCATCGATGACGTAGAACCCGGGCTCGATCGTGAACACCTGCCCCGGCTCGATCACCGACGTGTTGCGCAAGAACGGGTTCTCGGCGCGCGGCGGCCGCGGCTTCATGCCGACGTCGTGCGTGACCACGCCGAGCGAGTGCCCCAGCCCGTGCGGGAGGAACGCGCGCGTGATGCCACGGTCGACCAGCTCGGCCGCGCTTCCCTTGCCGACGCCGACCTCGCGCATCACGTCCGCGAGCAGGCGGTGACAGTCATCGTGGAGATCCTCGTAGGGCATCCCCGGCTTGATCTTGCGGATCACCGCCTGCTGTAACCGCTCCATGTGGGCGAGCAATTCCCCGAATCGCTTCGCCCCCGCTCCCGCACCGCGCACGTAGGTGCGCGTGATGTCGCTGCCGTAGCCGTTGCAGCGCGCCCCGGCGTCGACGAGCAGCGACGTGTCGCCGTCGACCGGCTTGCTCTGGTACGCGACGTAGTGCAGCACGGACGCGTGCGCACCGAGCGCGACGATGTTCTTGTACGGCGTCCACGCGTCGTCCTGCGCCGACGCCTCGAGGTACGCGAGGTGTAGCCCGAGCTCGGAGATCGGCCCGCCCGCGAACAGCTCCGCGGTGCGCTTGTGGCCGCGCACGCCACGGCGCGTGGCCTCGGCGAGGCACTCGATCTCGTACGCGGTCTTGTTCGTGCGCAGCGCGTCGAGCGCGGCGATCAGCGCCGGCGGGTTGACCTCGCCAGGAGGCGCGTGACCGGGGTCACGCGTGATCACCGCGACGCGCCCGCCGGGCAAGACGTCGCCGGAGTGGTCCGGACCGACCGTGACCACGTCGAAGGCACTCCAGAAGTGCTCGCTCTCCGGCGGCGACGTGGTCTCCCAGAAGTCGTCGACGACGGTGCGCCCGAGCGTGGGCGTGCGGCCGGCGCGGACCACGACGAACGCATCGGCCTCGGCGAGC
>DAIRFU010000717.1:0-3624 GCA_036794935.1 Kofleriaceae bacterium
AGCAGCTGCTCGAGCTCAACGGTCACCTGCGATTCGGCGCATTTGCGTGGGATCCCGGCGAGCACATGGTGCTGTTCACGCACACGATCCTCGGCGGCACGACGCTCGATCCCGAGGAGCTGATGGCGACCCTGCGCGACGTCGCGCTCGTCGCCGACGAGTACGACGACAAGCTGATGAAGAAGTACGGCGGTCAGCGCATGATCGATCTGCTCGAGGAGGCGGCGATGGAGAGAATCATGGAGAAGGATCCGAAAGGATTTCAGTTCGAATGAAGGACAAGACCTCGTCTCAGGGTTTCGGCACGCGCGCCATTCACGCCGGCCAGGAGCCCGATCCGGTCACCGGTGCGGTGATGACCCCGATCTACTACACCTCGACCTACGCGCAGACCGCGCCCGGCGAGCACAAGGGCTACGAGTACTCGCGCACGCACAACCGCACGCGCTTCGCGCTCGAGGCCAACCTGGCGGCGCTCGAGGGCGGCGTCGGCGGCCTCTGCTTCGCGTCGGGGCTCGCCGCGACCGCGACGCTGCTCCAGGCGTTCGATGCCGGCACGCACGTGATCGCGTGTGACGACCTCTACGGCGGCACGTTCCGGCTGTTCGACAAGGTGTTCCGCCGGCTCGGCTTCGAGTTCACGTACGTCGATCCCACCGGCGGCGCAGCGGCGGTCGAGGCGGCGATCAAGCCGGCCACCAAGCTGGTGTGGATCGAGACGCCGACGAACCCGATGCTCAAGCTGGTCGACATCGCGGCGGTCGCCAAGGTCTGCAAGGCCAAGGGCCTCGTGCTCGCGGTCGACAACACGTTCATGACGCCGTACTTCCAGCGCCCGCTCGAGCTCGGCGCCGATGTCGTCGCCCACTCGATGACGAAGTACCTGAACGGTCACTCGGACGTCGTCGGTGGCGCGCTGATCTTCAAGGACGAGGTGATGCGCGAACGCGTCGCGTTCCTGCAAAATGCGGCCGGCGCCGTGATCTCGCCGATGGACAGCTTCATGGTGCTGCGCGGCACCAAGACGCTGCACGTCCGCATGGATCGCCACCAGCAAAACGCGCGCACGCTCGCCGCGTGGCTCGAGCAGCACCCCCAGGTCGAGCGCGTGATCTACCCCGGCCTCGAGTCGCATCCGCAGCACGCGCTCGCCAAGCAGCAGCAGCACGGGTTCGGCGCGATGATGAGCTTCGTGTTGAAGGGCAACCTCGACAGCGCGCGCCGCTTCTTGTCGACCTGCAAGCTGTTCACGCTCGCCGAGTCGCTCGGCGGCGTCGAGTCGCTGATCGAGCATCCGGCGATCATGACGCACGCGAGCGTGCCGCCGGAGAATCGCAAGAAGCTCGGCATCGTCGACGGCTTCATCCGGCTCAGCGTCGGCATCGAGGATGTCGCCGACCAGCAGGCCGATCTCGAGCGCGCGTTCGCCGCGGCGAAGTGAGGAGCCCATGGCGAAGGTGAAAGCCAGGGCCAAGGCCAAGGCCAAGGCCACGACGAAACCGAAGGCCCGGCCCGCCGCCCGAGCCCGCGCCACGCCAGCACCGAAGAAACGGGTCGTGGCGAAGCCAACGGCCAAGCCGGCGCCGAAGCGAAAGCCGGTCGCGAAGCCGGTCGTCGTCGGTCCGTACCTGCGGAGCCTGCGTACGTGCATCTACCAGGTCTATGACCTCGCGCTGGCGAAGGAGTTCTACAGCCAAGCGCTCGGCAAGGACCCGTACTTCGACGAGCCGTTCTACGTCGGGTTCGAGGTCGACGGTCACGAGCTCGGCCTCGATCCGGATGTCTCGAGGCGGCCGCCCGGCGGGAGCGGCGTGATCGGCTACTGGCGGGTCGAGGACATCAACGCGGCGTGGCAACACCTGACCACGATCGGCGCGACCTCGATCGAGCTGCCACACTCCGTCGGCGTCGACCTCCAGGTCTCGATCCTCGCCGATCCATTCGGCAACTACATCGGGCTGATTCAAGGCGCCTGAGCGAGAGCCATCGCGCGCCTCCGCGCTATGGTTTTCCCGTGATCGAACGCATCATCGAAGCGCGCACGCGCGATCTCGGCGGGTTCTCGGTCGGGCGCGTTTTGCCCACCATCGGCCGCCGCTTCGTCGGCCCGTTCGTGTTCTTCGATCACATGCTGCCCGCCGATGCCGGCGAGCTCGCGGTCCGGCCGCATCCGCACATCCACCTCGGCACCGTCACGTACCTGTTCGAGGGCGAGATCCTGCACCGCGACAGCCTGGGCTCGAAGCAGCTGATCCAGCCCGGCGCGATCAACTGGATGAGCGCCGGCCACGGCATCGTCCACAGCGAGCGTACGCCGCCCGCGGCGACCGCGAAGCGCCACCACGGGATCCAGCTCTGGGTCGGCCTGCCGCGCGCCAAGGAGGATAGCCAGCCGAGCTTCACGCACTACCCCGCCGACACGATGCCGGTCATCACCGAGACGGGCATGCAGGCACGTGTGCTGCTCGGGAACGCGTTCGGCGCGACGTCCCCGGTCGAGACGTTCTGGCCGATGTTCTACGCCGACGTCACGCTCGAGCCGGGCGCGCGCGTCGCGTTGCCGTCGGGCTATGCCGAGCGCGCGGCGTACGTGATCGCGGGCGCCCTGATCGCCGATGGACGCCGGCTCGAGCCGCGCCGGATGGCCGTGTTCATGGGCGGCAGCGAGCCGGTGCTCGAGGCCGATGGACCGGCGCGGGTGCTGCTGCTCGGCGGCGAGCCGCTCGACGGCCCGCGCTACATCTGGTGGAACTTCGTGTCGAGCTCGCCGGACCGCATCATCGATGCGGTGCACGAGTGGCGCGCGAACAAGTTCCCCGAGATCGCGGACGACAAGGACGAGCACATCCCGGCGCCCGACGACGATCCGCACTTCGCGGTCCGTTACCACATGCCGAGCGATGCCGAGCTGCGCGACCTGCTCACCGGCGCGAAGACGATCGCGATCGTCGGTGCCTCGAGCGATGCGGCCCGCCCATCGCACGGCATCATGAAGCAGCTGCTGGAAGCCGGCTACCGCGTGATCCCGGTCAACCCGAAGGAGCGCGAGGTGCTCGGCCAGCGCGCGGTCAAGGCGCTGACTGATATCGACGTGCCCGTCGACATCGTCGACGTGTTCCGGCGCTCCGAGGCCACGCCGGCGATCGCCGAGGAGGCGGTCAAGATCGGCGCGAAGGCACTCTGGCTGCAGATCGGAATCGCGAACGAGGAGGCGGCGACCCGCGCTCTCAAGGCGGGCCTCGCGCTGGTGATGGACACCTGCATCGGCGAGACGCACGCGCGGCTGCAAATCCCGCGCAAGTCGTAGACGCCGCGCCTCGCTCCCAGTGAAACTACGCCTCGAATGTCGGTTTCGGGGCAGCAGGTAGCCGAGCACTATCGAGCGCAAGCCAGGACGCTGGACGAGCTGATCGCCGGTCACCGCCAGGTGCTCGCGTCGATCGGCAGGCGCGATGCGCTGCTGCAGGACCAGCTGATCGCGGCCCGGCGCGAGCTGGCGAGCGTCTACCTGCGCGGGATCGACGACGCGAACCTCGAGCGAGTCGCGAAGCTGACCGGGTTCCAGGGCTTCGCGCGCCGGGACCCGCGGATCGCGCGCGAGCAGGAGCGCAAGGTCCTGCAGTC
>DAIRFU010000718.1:0-3623 GCA_036794935.1 Kofleriaceae bacterium
GCTGGTCATGATCGTCGCGGAGTTCGCGATGCTGATCGTGCTCGACGTCCTGATCCTCGCGCACAGTGGACTCTCGGCGTTCCCACTCGACGTGTTCTCCCCGAAGCAGGTGTTCTCCGGCAGTGTCGGCCCCGCGCTGATGATCGCCGCGGATGTGGGTCTCGGAGAACCTCTCGCCGGCGCCGACGACGTACAGCCGGTATGCCCTGCGCAGCACCTGGCCGCTGGCCACGCGGGAGACCTCGACCGTCAGTCGGCCGCCGCGCGGCACCTGCAGCTGCACCCAGTCGATGAGCGAGCGGCTGCGCGACGTCGCGAGCACGCGGCCCGAGGGTGTCCGGATCGTCAGATCGAAGTCGTCGAGTTGCGCCTCCGGGACGGCGACGATCGTGACGAACTGGTCGTGGCGCGACTTGATGTCGTAGCGATCGACCTCGCCGGCCGGCACCTCGCCGAGGGCGACGAACGAGGTGTCATTCGGCGTGTAGCTCTGCGCGGTCACCTCGTCGTACTGCTCGACGAGCTCGAACGAATACGGTGCGTAGTCGGTGCGCAGCGTGCGCTGCTCGCCGTCGCCACCGACGTAGCGGCCGTGCTCGTCGACGGCGTAGCCATGCGCGCCGAGCGGGCCCAGCGGACCGAGTGGCCCGAGCGGACCGAGCGCGCCCAGCGGACCGAGACTCGTCCACACACCGCCACCCTGCAGCTGCTTCGCCCAGTCACCGAGTGCCGGCAGCGCCTCGTAGTACGCCTCGTCACCGAGCGGACCGTCGGGGCCGAGCGGACCGCGCTCGGAGAGCGGACCACCGAGCCCGGTGAGATCGCGCGCCCACGACGACCAGTCGCCCGCGGCGCCGATCCACGTCGACACGTTCCACGCGTTCGCACCGAGCGGGCCGAGCGCGCCGAGCGGGCCGTACGCACCGAGCGGGCCGTATGCGCCGAGCGCACCGAGCGGCGTGAGGTGGAACGTGCAGTCGTGAAGCGCGTCCGTGGTCACGCACGCCGGCGACAGCGAAGACAGGTCACCGTCGAGCGCCGCGACCGACTCGGCGCTGACGTAGATTCTCGACGAATCCGCTTTACCCGCCCACGCAGCATCGGGGATCTCGGCGAGATCGTCACCGCGATCGGCGGCGACACAACCGACCGCGAGCAGGAGAAGCCAGATCGACGAGCGCATGCGCGTGCCGACAGCAAGCGTGGGGCCGTGAACCCGCGGCGGTAACCAGCCATTCGGCCAGTGCTTCGCGATGAGCTGTATTTCGCGTGGCCGGCGTGGCGAGCGGCTACGGCTGGTTCATCGGCCAGCGACCGGCAACGCCTCGGCGAGCGCGCCGAACTCCGCGATGTCGAGCGTCTCGCCGCGGCGACCACCGTCGAGCGAGATGGCACGCAGCGCCGCATCGACCGCCTCGTCGGGCCACGCCGCGCGAAGCGCGTTCCGCAACGTCTTGCGCCGCTGGCCGAATGCCGCGTGGACGACCTTCGAGTAGTGCGCGTGGTCCGCGATCCGGACACGTGGCTCGCCGCCGTGCAGCGGCACGAGCTTGATCACCGTCGAGTCGATCTTGGGCGCAGGCACGAACGAGCCGGCGCCGACCTTGATGATGGTCGAGACATCGCAATAGGTGCGCACCATCACGCCGAGCGCGCCGTATTCCTTGGTCGCCGGCTTCGCGACGATCCGGTCGGCCATCTCCTTCTGGATCATGAACACCGCGAAGCGAACCACGTCGCGCGCGTCGATCACCCTGAAGATGAGCTGCGACGCGAGGTGATACGGCAGGTTCCCGCACACCGTGATGCGCTGGCCGAGGGACGCGGCCGCGCGCAGATCGTAGCGGAGCGCGTCGACCTGTTCGATCTCGAGGTTGTCGACCTCGCCCAGCTCGGCGCGCAGCACGCGGATCATGTCCGGATCGGGCTCGAGCGCGATCACCTTGCCGGCGGTGACGCGCTCGACGATGCGCGCGGTCAGGGTGCCCAGGCCGGCTCCGATCTCGACGATCCAGTCGTCATCCGACGAGACCGTCGCGTCCGCGATCGCGCGCAACGCGCGCTCCGAGATCAGGAAGTTCTGGCCGAACGACTTCTTCGCCCGCAGGCCGTAGCGGTCGAGCAGCACGCGCGCGTCGGGGAACGGACCGAGCGCCTCCTGCACGCGCGCATGATCGTGACCGTTGCCGTTGCCGTTGCCGATCACGGGTGGCTCCGCGCGAGCGGCGCACTCGGGACCGCATCGAGTGCGAGCCCGTCGCGCGCGCCGCGGACGAGCCGGTGGTAGCCCGCGGCCGCGATCATCGCGGCGTTGTCGGTGCAGCGCGCGGGCGGCGGCACGTAGACGCGAAAGTCATCCTCGGCGCCCGCCGCCGCCATCGCGCGGCGCAGCCCCGAGTTCGCGGCGACGCCGCCGCACACCTGCACGTGGTGCAGCTGGAGCCGGCGCGCCGCCCGGCGCGTCTTGCGCACGAGCACCTCGACGATCGCGGCCTGGTAGCTCGCGCACAGATCGGCGAGCGGCTGGTCATCGGGTACGCCGTGGGCGCGAACGTGGTGGAGGAGCGCCGTCTTGAGCCCGGAGAACGAGAAGTCGTCGCCGTGCTCGCCGGCCGTCATCGAGCGCGGGAACGCGACCGCGTGCGGATCGCCGGTCTGCGCGAGCTTGTCGATCACCACGCCGCCCGGGTAGCCGAGGCCGAGCAGCTTCGCGCCCTTGTCGAAGGCTTCTCCCGCGGCGTCGTCGCGCGTCGCGCCGAGCTCGACGAGCGCGCCGTGCCCCTCGACGCGAACGAGCGACGTGTGACCTCCCGAGACGATCAGCGCGAGGTGCGGCATCGGCGGCGCCGCGTGTGGTTCGAGCCCGGAATGGGAGGGCCCCGATTCACGCGGATCCTCGAGGAACACCGCACTCAGGTGACCCTCGAGGTGATGCACGCCGACGAGCGGCTTGCCGGTCACCCACGCGAGCGCCTTCGCGGTCTGCAACCCGACGAGCAGCGCACCGACGAGCCCGGGCGCGTTCGTCACCGCGATGCCGTCGATGTCAGCGAGCGCGAGCTGCGCGCGATCGAGCGCGCCCTGCACGACCGGCACGACGTTGAGGATATGCGCGCGCGACGCGAGCTCGGGCACCACGCCGCCGTAGCGCGCGTGCACCTCGTTCTGCGACGCGACGACATCCGAGCGCACGACGCGCCCGTCCTCGACGACCGCGGCCGCGGTCTCGTCGCAGGAGCTCTCGATGCCGAGCACGCGATACGGACGATCCGTCATCGCGGTTCGTCTAGCATGCCGCGGATGAGCTCGGCCTTGCGGCCATCCGGTTCGAGCTCGAGATATTTCTCGAGTGCCGGGCGTGCCTCCTGGTAGCGGCGCGCCGACCACAGCGTCATGCCCTTCTGCTCGTAGGCCGGCGCGTACTTGCTGTTGATCCCGATCGCGTCGTCGATCGCTGCGACCGCGTCGTCGATACGGTTCATCCGCTGCAGCGCGCGGGCGCGCTCGAGCAACGTGCGCGCGGTCCGGCGCAGCTCGAGCGAGTGATCGAGTAGCTCGAGCGCTGCCTGCGGATCGCCATCCTCGAGTGCCTTGTGCCTCCGGTTGTAGATCGAGCGCGCTTC
>DAIRFU010000005.1:0-10619 GCA_036794935.1 Kofleriaceae bacterium
CCGTCCCACTCGAGGACGTGATACGTGAGCCCGGTCGCGAGCGCGAGCCTGCGTGACTTCAGGGGCCCGCCTCGACCTGGTAGATGTAGCCGGTCTCGGTGGTCAGGTAGAGCTCGCCGCGCGAGTCGGCGTGCAGGCTCGCCGGGCTGGTCGGCCAGCCGCTGGCCGGCGGGTCCAGCTCCGCGGTGGTCAACGTGCCGTCGGCCTCGAGCTTCGCGCGGACGATCGGGTGCGCGCCGTAATCGGTCGTGAAGTAGCAGCCGCGCAGGCCCGGGAAGCTGGTGCCGCGGTAGACCTGCCCACCGATGATCGAGTTCCAGCCCTGCGCGTGCGTGCGTGTGAACTGCGGCCCCGTGAAGCCGTTGCTGTTGTTCTCGCCGTCGTTGCATGGCGTGTAGTTGCCGTAGCAGCGCGTGCCCTCGTACTTGCTCCAGCCGAGATTCTTGCCGGCCTGATCGCCGGCCTTGAGCACCGTCAGCTCCTCGATCTGATCCTGGCCGACGTCGCCGATCCACAGATCGCCGTTCGCGCGATCGAACGACCATCGCCACGGATTGCGCAGGCCGAGGATGAAGACCTCGGGCGCGCCGCCACCGGATGCGAAGGGGTTGCCGGCAGGGATGCCGTACGGCTTGTCGCCGCTCGTGGTGTTGACGTCGATGCGCAAGATCTTGCCGAGCAGCCGGTCCGGGTCCTGCGCGGTGCGCTGCGGATCGCCGCCGTTGCCGCCGTCGCCGGTGCCGATGTAGAGGTAGCCGTCGGGGCCAAACTCCATCATGCCGCCGTTGTGGTTGCTCGCGAAGTCCGGGATCGAGATCAGGATCTCGCCGTTCGGGTCCGCCTGGTTCGGATCGGTCGCGCTGGCGGTGTACTTCGCGAGCACGTTCGCATTGCCGGTCGTGTAGAAGACGTAGAACTGGCGGTTGTTCGCGTAGTCCGGGTGGAATGCGAGGCCCAGCAGGCCACGCTCGCCGCCGGCCGCGAAGCCGGCCGCGCCGGTGACATCGAGGAACGCGGTGGGGAGCAGCTGCTCGTTGTCGAAGATACGAATGCGGCCCTGGCGCTCGAGCACGAAGAGCCGGTCGTCATCGGGCGGCGAGGTCACGAGCAGTGCGGCATCGCCGAGGTGCCCGATCTCGCGCAGCTTGATGTTCGCGCTCGCGGCCGGGTCGCAGGCGACCGCCGGAGGGGCGTCTCCGTCCGCGCCATCGATGGGCTTCGTGGCGGCGTCCTTCTTGCCGCTGCTGCTGCCGCCGCCACCACAGGCCGCCGCCAGGACGAGCACCAAGGCCGTGTTCCTCATGGCGGGATAGTAGCCCAGCGGCGCCGGAGGGCGGTCTTACTTCTGCTTACGCTTCGCGGCCTCGACAAGCTCCGCCGGTGGCTTGCGATTATCGATCTTGTCGGCCCACTTGCCGAAGCCCCAGAGCGTCACACCGACGAGCGCGAATGGAACGAGGAATACCCAACCAACAAAGCCCGATGCCAGGCCGAAGATCATGAGCGCGAGCAGCATGCCGCCGATCCAGAGCAGCATGGCGACGAGATAGCCGGTCAGCTGGATCTTGCGCCGCTTGTACTTCGACTCGAGATGGAACAGGAACAGCGCCGCTTCTTCGGGCGACAGGTTCTTGATCGCCTCGGCGACCACATCTTGCTTCTCGACGTCGAACGCGTCCTCGGCATCCGGCAGCTCGGCCACGGACGGAATTTAGCATGTGTGGTAGACGACGGCCGTGCCCACGCTTCAGGTGACCGACGATCTCGGACGTTCGCTGGTGTTTTCGCACCCGCCACAGCGCATCGTGTCGCTGGTCCCTAGCGATACGTACAGCGCGATCGCACTGGGCGCCGGCGAGCGCCTGGTTGGCCGCACGACGTACTGCGAGCACGGCGAGGGTGTCGCGACGGTCGGCGGCACGAAGGACGTCGACGTCGACGCGGTGCTCGCACTCGCGCCGCAGCTCGTGATCGCGAACCAGGAGGAGAACAGCCGCAAGCCACTCGAGGCACTCGCCGAGCGCGTGCCGGTGCTGGTCTCGCTGCCGCGCCGCGTGGACCAGGGCACCGCGCATCTGGCGCGGCTCGCGCGTGTCCTCGGTCTCGGCGAGCAGCCGCACGTGCAGGCGCTGGTCAAGCGCGCGTACGGGCTGCCCGGCGCGGTGCCGGCGCGGCAGCGCGCGTTCGTCCCGATCTGGATGGATCCGCTGATGACCCTCAACGCCGATACGTTCGGCTCCGACCTGCTCGCGCGGGTCGGCATCGAGAACGTGTTCGGCGACCGGCTGCGCCTGTATCCGCTCGCCGCCGACCTCGGCAAGAGCGCGCCGCAGGACGCCGGCGGTCGCGACGTGCGCTACCCGCGGATCACGCGCGAGGAGATCACCGCACGCGGTGCGGATGTGATCATCTTGCCCGACGAGCCGCACGCGTTCTCGGCCGACGACGAGGCCCAGCTGCGCGACGTGCTGCCGAAGGCGCGCGTGGTCCGGATCAGCGGCAAGGACCTGTTCTGGTACGGCGCGTGGACGGTCGACGCGCTGCCGCGGCTGTCGGCGCAGCTCACGAATTGAGCCGCCGGACCAGGGCGGCGACGAAGCGCTCGAGCGCGGGCGGGTGACGCGGGAAGAACAGCGACGGCTCGACGAGCTCGACCTCCATCACCATCGGCCGTCCGGCGCTGTCGCGCACGAGGTCGACGCGCCCGTACAGGATGCGATCCGCGTACGGGGCGAGCGCGGCGGCGGCGATGGTGCGCTCCTCGTCGGCGATCGGGAACGGCCCCTCGGTGCGCTCGCGATCGCCGGCGAACCGGGGCGTCTTGCGGATCGCGTGGGTGAAATCACCGTCGATCCAGATCAGCGAGCGCTCGCCGTACGTGTCGACCGAGTCGATGTACGGCTGGACGAGCGCGGCGCCGGCCGCCGTCAGCGCGGCGAGGTGCGCGGCACCGTCGCGCCCGTCCGCGAACACGCGCGCGTTCAGCGAGCCGGCTCCGATCTCGGGCTTGATCACGGTGCGGCTCGCCGGTAGCTCGCAGCGCCCATCGCGCTCGACGAGCGTGGTCGGCACGGCGGGCACGCCGCGCGCGTGGAGCTCGAGGAGGTAGCGCTTGCGCAGGTTCGTGCGCACGACCTCGGCGGGATTGACGAGCGGCGCCGCCGCGCTCGCGCGCTCGACCCACGCGAGGAACGCCTCGAGGTGGAGCGCGTAGTTCCACGTCGAGCGGATCAGCGTCGGCACCGGCGCATCCCAGTCGGCGGCCGGGTCGTCCCACGCGACCAGCGGTGCCTCGATACCGGCGGCGGCGAGCGCGGCGGCGAGCGGAGCCTCGTCGGCATCCGGCTCGGGCAGCGTCACGCAGGTCGCGATCCGGATCTTCACGCCAATGCCTGCGCGAGATCGTCGAACAGGTCGTCGACGTGCTCGAGACCGACCGAGAGCCGCACGAGGTCCTTCGGCGTCGGGCTGTTCGGGCCCTCGACGCTGCCGCGGTGCTCGATCAGACTCTCGACACCGCCGAGCGATGTCGCCGGCACCCACACGCGCAGCCGCTTGATCATCGCGAGCGGATCGCGGACGCGGATCGACAGCATGCCGCCGAAGCCGCCCTGCATCTGCCGCGCGGCCACCGCGTGGTGGGGGTGATCGGCGAGGCCCGGGTAGCACACGGTCACGCCCGGCAGGGCGGCGAGCCGCGTCGCGAGTGCCAGCGCGGTCCGGCTCTGGCGCTCGACGCGCGCGAACAGCGTGCGGATGCCGCGCGCGAGCAGGAAGGCCTCGACCGGCCCGAGCACCGCGCCCTCGTCGCGGCGGGCGTGCACGATCTCCGTCCACGCGTCGGTCTCGGCGCCGGTGACGAGCGCGCCGGCGAGCACGTCGGAGTGGCCGGCGAGGTACTTCGTCGCCGAGTGCATGACGAGGTCGGCGCCGAGCGCGAGTGGGCGCGTGTGGACCGGCGTCGCGCAGGTCGAGTCGACGACGACCAGGGCACCGCGCGCGTGCGCGAGCTCGGCGACCGCGGCGATGTCGGTGACGTCCCAGGTCGGGTTCGCGGGCGTCTCGATCCAGACCAGTCGCGTGGTGTCGCGCAGCGCACCACGCACGGCGTCGAGGTCACTCATGTCCACGAAGTCGAGCGTGATGCCCCACTTCGTCGCGAATCGCGAGAACCAGTCCCGGAGCGCGTAGTATGCGACGCGAGGCGCGACGACGTGATCGCCGGGCTTGACGAGCGCACGCACGGCCGTGGTCGCCGCGGCCATGCCGGAGGCGAACACGAGTGCCTGGGTGCCGCCCTCGAGTGCGGCGATCGCGCGCTCGGCGCCGAGCGGCGTCGGGTTCTTGTCGCGCGTGTAGTCGCGGCCCGCGATCAGCCGGTACTCGGCATCGCGGGCGTACGTCGTCGACAGGTGGATGGGCGGGACGAGCGCGCCGGTTGGTTCATCGATCTCGATCGCCTTGACGGCGAGGGTCTCGGGCTTCACTTCCCGGTAGTAACACCGGTCGTCGAAAAGCCGTAGCGCTCCATGATCGAGCGCCCTTCGTCGCTGGTGACGAACGTGGCGAATTGTCGCGCGGCGTCGGCTTCGGGCCCGGTGCCGCACACGATCAAGGTCTGCTCGAGTGGATCGTGGAGGTCGAGCTCGACCGGCGAGTACTTCGATGCGTCGGTCTGCACGGCGAGCGACAGCGCGACGAGCGCGACGTCGACCGAGCCCTCCTTCGCGTAGGTCATCGTGGCCGAGATGTTCTCGCCGAGCACGAGCCGGTCCTTGATCTGGTCGTAGACGCCTGCCTTCTCGAGCGCCTGTTGCGCGGCCTTGCCGTACGGCGCATGGGCGGGGTTCGCGATGCCGATGCGCTTGTACTTCGGATCGACGAGGTTCGTGATCTTGCCCGGCGCGCCGCCCTTCGCCCACATCACGAGACGGCCGCGCGAGTAGAGCTGGGCGGTCGCCGCGTCGCACTTGCCGGTCGCGATGACCTGATCGACGAATGACTTGTTCGCGGCGGCGTACACGTAGAACGGCGCTGCCTGCTCGATCTGCTTCGCGAGCAGACCGCTCGAGCCGAAGTTGAAGATGGGCTTGATGCCGGTCTTCTTCTCGAACGCCGCGCCGACGTCGCCGAACGCGCGCGTCAGGTCGGATGCGGCGGCGACGCGCACGGTCTTCGCGGGCGCATTGTCCGCCGCCTTCTTCGACGAACACGCGGAGGCGAACAAGACGAACACGCAGACACAGAGGTGGCGCATGGTCCAAGCGTACGCTCGGAGCCACCTGCGATTCAATCGCGGTATAACGGCGATATGGAACGTCGGGTGGTGATCATCGAAGACGAGCGCGATGTCGCACGGCTGCTCGAGTTCAACTTGCAACAAGCAGGTTACACGGCCGTGACAGCGGGTACCGGCGGTGATGGCCTGACGGCGATCCGCACGCATTCTCCCGATGTCGTCGTGCTCGATCTGATGCTGCCGGATACCAGTGGCTACGAGGTGTGCAAGACGATCCGCGCCGATACCGCGCTCGCCGACATCGGTGTGTTGATGCTGACCGCGAAGGGGGAGGCCGAGGATCGCATCCTCGGGCTCGAGGTCGGCGCCGACGATTACGTGGTCAAGCCATTCGTCGTCCGCGAGGTCGTGCTGCGCGTGACCGCGCTCGCGAACCGGCTCGCGGAGCGCCGCGCGCGGCCGGCGCAGAGCACGGGCACGGCGCTCAAGGTCGGTCCGATCGAGCTCGATCCGGTGACCCACGATGTCCGGATCCAGGGCGCGCCGACGCAGCTGCGGCCGCTCGAGTTCAAGCTGCTCCACCTGCTCGTCTCCGACCCGGGCCGCGTGTACTCGCGCGAGGAGCTGCTCGAGCAGGTCTGGGAGATGCGCGGCGACATCAACACGCGCACGGTCGATGTCCACGTCCGCCGCCTGCGCGTCAGCCTCGGCCCCGCCGCCGACGTGATCGAGACCGTGCACGGCTTCGGCTACCGGGCGCGCCGCGACAGCTAGTGCGGGTCTCGCTCCGCAACAAGCTCGTCGGGCTGTTCTGCGTGCTCGTCGTCGTGGTCGGCACGTTCACGCTGTACTGGATCGAGCGCACGCTCGCCGACGACCTGCTCTCCGCGCTGGACAAGCGGCTCTCCGATCAGGGCAAGGCGGTCGCGAACTGGCTGACGATCGCCGGCCACGTCGATCGCCTGACGCCGCGGCTCGCCGAGGTGACTGGCACGCGGCTGACGATCGTCGGTGCCGACGGGATCGTGCAGGGCGACTCGCACGAGCCGGCGACGGTCGGCAAGCCGATCGGTAACGCGTGGGAGGTCGCGCAGGCGCGCAACGGGCAGGTCGCGCGTGCGGTGCGCGAGCTCGCGCCCGACGAGCCGAAGCAGTACCTCGTCGCGGTGCCCGCGGAGCTCGGCCGCGTGATCCGGCTCGCCGTGCCGCTCGGCGACATCGTCGAGACCCGCGCGCGGATGCGCAACCGGCTGCTCGTCGGCTTCGGGTTCGGTTTCCTCGGCGCGCTGTTCCTGTCGTGGATCTTCGTGCGCGCGGTGACGCGGCCGATCCAGTCGGTGACGCGCACCGCGGAGAGTCTCGCCGCGGGCGACTACGACGTGGCACCGCCGGCCGCCGCGACCGAGGCGGGCGGTGAGCTGAGCGTGCTCGCGCGCGCGATGATGCGGATGGCCGGCGAGGTCAAGGCGCGCGTCGGCGAGCTGACCGAGCAGCGCGACCTGCTCTCGGTCGTGGTCGGCGGCCTCGTCGAGGGCGTCGTCGTCGTCGATCCGGAGGGCACGATCGTCGTGGCGAACGCCGCCGCCCGTCCGCTGGTCGGCGAGACGCTGCCGCCGGCGCTCGTGACCCTCGTCGAGCAGGCGCGGCTGGGCGAGCAGCCGGAGCAAGAGCTCGAGCTCGTCGGTCGCACCGTGCGGGCGAGCGCGCGGCCGCTGCGCGCCCAGCGGCCGGCGGTGATCGTGGTGCTCTACGACGTCACCCGGATGCGCGCACTCGAGGGCGTGCGTCGCGAGTTCTTGTCGAACGCGGCGCACGAGCTGCGCACGCCGGTGACCTCGATCTCGGGCTACGCCGAGACGCTGCTCGCCGGTGGCATCGATGCCGAGCTGTCGCGCGAGTTCATCACGACGATCCATCGCAACGCTCGGCGCATCGCCGACATGGTGACGGACCTGCTCGTGCTCGATACGCTGGGCGGCCGCGCGGCGGCAGTCGGCGAGCGCGGCCCGATCTCGCTGCGCGACGTGGTCGACGACGCGGTGCGGACCGCGAAGGGTGTCACGCCGTCGGCGCAGATCGAGGTCGACGTCGGCGACGTCGCGGTGCTCGCCACGCGCGAAGGCCTCGAGCATGTCGTGCAGAACCTGATCGACAACGCCGTCAAGTACGGGGGCGGCACGCCGGTCACCGTGCGCGCCGAGACGCGAGGCGCGCGAATGCAGCTGTCGATCGCGGACGCCGGTCCGGGCATCCCGAGCGGTCACGAGGAGCGGATCTTCGAGCGCTTCTATCGCGTGGATGCCGGGCGCAGCCGCGAGCAGGGCGGTACCGGCCTCGGGCTCGCGATCGTCAAGAGTCACGTCGAGGCGATGGGCGGCCGCGTGTGGTTCGAGCACGCCGAGCCGGGCGCGCGGTTCGTGATCGAGCTCGACGCGGCCTAGCTCGGCGCGGGATCGTTCGGCTGGGCCATCATCGCTCCCAGTTCGCGAGGAGCTTCTGCGCGAACCGCTCCCGCGCGTGCTCCTGCTCGCGGCGGCGGACCCGGCGCATGAAGATCGCGGTCGACGCGAACACGACGACAAGGCCCCAGGCGGTGACCGCCCAGCCCGGCAGGTAGCTCAGCGTCGGCTGACCGGCGAAGCAGTAGAACGCGTTGAACGCGACGAGGCCGGCGAGGGCGAGCCTGCCGTGGCGTACCCGCGCGGCGAGGCGTGCGAGCTGCTCGTCGCTCGCACCCACCGGCAGCATGCGGAGCGCGAGCACGACGCGCTCGATCAGCGCGAGCACGGCATAGCTCGCGAAGGCAGATCCGATCAGCGTCAGCGGCGCGGCGACGGCGCGCGGGATCGCCGGCGCGAAGTAGAAGCCCGGCGCGAGCGCGAGCGAGGCGCGCTCGTAGGCCCAGCCGCCGTCGAAAGTAGTAGGACCAGTCGCCGCTCGCGAGGTAGTCGTAGATGTAGAAGGCGGCGACCACGCCCGGCCACGCGTAGTACGCGACCCTGCGGTCGCGCTCGCCAGCCTCCTTCCAGTAGCCGTGCTCGAGATCGATGTCGGGGCAGTGCTTCTTGCACGCGACGCACGGCGCGCACTGCGTCGAACCGCGCGCTCGCCGGCAGCCTGGTCGCGATCACGCGCGTCTCGTCGAGATCCTGATCGATGACGGAGGTCGACAGCGCGATGGTCTGGCCGACTGCGACCTTCTTCCAGGCCGGTGCCACCCACTCGGGCTCGCTCGCATCGGGGACCGCGAACGGCGCCGCGGGAGCGTCCGAGGCTGCCGGCGGCATCTGCACCGCGGCCGGTGTGGCGGCCACGTCGGTGTGCGCGGCCATCGGCGATGGCCAGGCGCGGGCGTGCCGCCGCCACATGCGCAGATACCGAGGAGGACGAGGGCTTTCGCGCTCTGCATGCCGCGGCATCGTACCACCGTGCTAGGGTCCGCTCGCCGATGACGACTGACCTCCCGACGCTCGCGATCAACACGATCCGCACGCTCGCGATCGACGCCATCCAGAAAGCAAACTCGGGTCACCCGGGACTGCCGATGGGCTGCGCGCCGATGGCCTACGCGGTGTGGCAACGCCACCTCAAGCACGATCCGCGCGCACCTCACTGGTTCGATCGCGATCGCTTCGTGCTGTCGGCCGGGCACGGCTCGATGCTGCTCTACTCGCTGCTGCACCTCACGGGCTACGACCTGTCGCTCGAGGACCTGAAGCACTTCCGGCAGTGGGGCAGCAAGACGCCGGGCCACCCCGAGTGGCACGAGACGCCGGGCGTCGAGGCGACGACGGGGCCGCTCGGCCAGGGCGCCGCGAACGCGGTCGGCATGGCGCTCGCCGAGCGCTACCTCGCGACGTACTTCAACCGTCCCGGTCACACGATCATCGATCACTTCACGTACGCGCTGGTCTCCGACGGCGACCTGATGGAGGGCGTCGCCTGCGAGGCGGCGAGCATCGCGGGGCACCTCGGCCTCGGCAAGCTGATCTACCTCTACGACGCGAACCAGATCACGCTCGACGGTCCGCTGTCGCTGACGATGAGCGAGGACGTCGGCGCGCGGTTCGCCGCGTGCGGCTGGCACGTGCAGCACGTCGAGAATGGTGACCGCGACGTCGGCACGATCGACGCCGCGATCCAGAGCGCGAAGAGCGAGGGTGATCGACCGTCGATCATCATCATCCGCACCACGATCGGCTACGGCTCGCCGAAGAAGGCGGGCACGAGCTCGGCGCACGGCTCGCCGCTCGGCGAGGCGGAGGTCACCGCGACGAAGCAGGCGCTCGGCTGGGATCCCGCGGCGAAGTTCCTCGTCCCCGACGAGGTGCGCGCGCACATGAGCGAGGGCCCGCGCCGCGGTGCCGCCGCCCACTCCGCGTGGCGCGAGAAGCTCGCGACGTACAAGGCCGCGCACCCCGAGCTCGCCGCTCAGCTCGAGCTCGCGGTCGCCGGCCAGCTGCCCGCGGGCTGGGATGCCGACCTGCCATCGTTCTCCGCCGCGACGGCGACGCGCAGCGCGTCCGGCAAGGTCATGAACGCGCTCGCCGCGAGGGTGCCGTGGCTCGTCGGTGGCGACGCCGACCTCGGCGGCTCGACCAAGACGATCGTCGCCGGCGGCGACTACGATCGACGCGGCGCCGGCCGCAACCTGCGCTTCGGCATCCGCGAGCACGCGATGGCCGCGATCGGCAACGGCATGCTCTATCACGGCGGCGTGCGCTCGTTCGTGGCCACGTTCTTCGTGTTCTCCGACTACATGCGCCCGAGCGTCCGCCTCGCCGCGCTCAACAACCAGCCCGTGATCTTCGTGTGGACGCACGACTCGATCGGGCTCGGCGAGGACGGCCCCACGCACCAGCCCGTCGAGCACCTGATGGCGCTGCGCGCGATGCCGAACCTCACCGTGTTCCGTCCCGCGGATGGCAACGAGACCCTCGCCGGCTGGAAGCTCGCGCTCACGCGTACACACGCGCCCACCGGCCTCGTCCTCTCGCGCCAGGACCTGCCGACGGTGACAGCGGCCGGTGCGCCCGGTGCCGAGAAGGGCGCCTACGTGCTCGCCGAGGGCGCCGATGCGATCATCATCGCGTCGGGCTCGGAGGTCGCGATCGCGCTCGCCGCGCGCGATGAGCTCGCGAAGGCGAACATCTCGGCGCGCGTGGTGTCGATGCCGTCGTGGGAGCTGTTCGCCGAGCAGGACGCTGCCTACCGCGACTCGGTGCTGCCGCCGGCGCGCTGGCAGCGCGTGTCGGTCGAGGCCGGCGTCACGTTCGGCTGGCGCCAGTACGTGGGCGATCGCGGCGCCTCGATCGGCGTCGATCGGTTCGGCGCCTCGGCGCCCGGCGAGGTGCTGTTCGAGAAGTACGGCCTCACGCCG
>DAIRFU010000005.1:10629-12506 GCA_036794935.1 Kofleriaceae bacterium
GGCCGCGGTGGTCGACGCGGTCAAGCGCGTGATCGCCGCCCGCTGACCGAGCGCGCGAAAGATCCGCGCCCGGCTGCGTCTGTCAGGTGTGGACCGCTCGATCGCGATGTCACGCACCGGCCGGTTTGTCGCACTGCGGCGCCCGGGTGGGCTCGACGTGGTCGACGCGCTGGGCACACAGCCGCGGCGCGCGATCGACGGTGCGGCCGACGACTTCGCGTGCGTCGGGCAGATGCTGTGGGTGCTCGCCGGTGGCCGGATCGAGCGCCACCACCTCGATACCGCGCGTCGCCTCGAGCCCGACGTCGAGCTCGGCGCCGGGGCGCGAGAGATCCGGACATCGGCGGGAGCGGAGGCGTCGACCGCGCTCGTCACGGGCGACCGGCTCTGGTGGGTCCAGGCCGCACACGACAGCGTGCGGGTCGAGCAGGTCGCCGCGATGCCCCAGGCCTGCTGGCCGCTCGCCGGCCGGCGTGCGCTCGTCGAGACGGCAGGCGAGATCAAGCTGGTCGAGGTCGGCCGCGGCGACATCGCGCGCTGGCCTCGCCGGTTACCCGGCGCGATCCGCGACGCGGCGAGCCTGTTCGGCGGCCGCGCGATCGCGCTCTTGCTCGGCGGCGCGCCGGAGCGCCTGGTCGTCGTGCGGCCGAGCGGCGAGCTGATCCACCAGATCGCGATACCGGACACGCGGTGCTGGGCGTTCGCCGAGCAGCGCGGCGTGGCCCTGCTCGCGACCGGCGAGCGCGCCCTGTGCGCGATCGATCTGCGTTACGGCCGGATCCAGGCCGAGGGCGAGCCGCCGAGCGAGGTCGCCGCGCTCGCGATCGACGACGACGCGCAGTACGTCGCGATCGCGGGGCCGCCGTCGGGCACCGCGCAGGTCGCGCCGGTCGTCCACCTCCCGCTCACCGAGGTGCTCGCGCCGGCCCGCCCGGTTGCGGTGCAGCCCGCGGTCGAGCCCACGCCGGTCAATGGCCGCGTGCTCGAGGCACGTGCGCCGGGCGTGGCCGACGTGGCCGTCGCCGACGACGCGCCGGCCGAGCTCGCCACCGATCCGGCGCCGGTGCGCGCAATTCCGGACCTGCTGCCGCGCGCGCTCGGCGAGCCGCTCGCACGACTCGCGGTCACCGCGGAGTCCTCGGCGGCGCCGTATGCGTCGGCGCGCGAGCACCTCGATGACCTGCTCGACGTGGTCGCGGCGCAGGCGGCGTGCGCGATCGCGTCGGCGTGGAACAGCGGCCAGCTCAGCGTGCCGGCGGAGGATCGCCGGCCATTCGAGCGCGAGGTGCTCGCGATCCTGGGGCAGGGCGGCGACCTCGCCCCCGACATCATCGACGAGGCGACCCGGCGCCTCGCCGAGCGCCATCGCAAGGTCGTCGCGTGCGAGACAGCGACGCTCGCCGCCGGTATCGCGCTGCCGTTCGTCGATCTGTCGCGCCAGTTCGGGCTCTCCGCGATCGCCGCGCAGGCGCTGCTCGTCGTGCTCGCGCCGCAGGTCCGCGGCGAGATCGCGCGCCTCTACGGCGTGCTCGCGAACGACGACCATCGCCCGCTCGTCGACGGGCACCTGATCGAGCAGATCGTCGCCGGCAAGGATCGCGAGCTGCGTGCAGAGGTGGCGGCCGCGCTCGCGGCCGACACGCCGCTCATCCAGCACGGCCTGATCCGGCAAGGCGCCGGGTTCGCGCTGTTCGCCGCGCTGTCCGTCGAGCCGGTGCTGATCGATCGGCTGCGCGACCAGACCGCCGCGAGCTCGGATGACATCGCCACGCTGCGGGGCGCGACCCGTCCGCTCGACGAGCTGCGGCTGCCGCGCTCGCTCGTTCGCGAGCTCGTGATCGCCCTTGCCGAGCCGCCCGCGAAGGGGCCGCTGCGCC
>DAIRFU010000005.1:12516-31096 GCA_036794935.1 Kofleriaceae bacterium
GTCGCGGAGCGGGCCGCCACACGGTCGTCGCGGCCCTCGCCGCGCGCGTCGGCCGCCGGATCGCCGCGATCGATGCCAGCCGCCTGCCGCGCGATGGCGAGCACCTCGCGGGCGCCCTCGGTCGCGAGCTCGTGCGCGCGGTCCTCCGCGATGCGGTCCCGATCGTATCGGGGCTCGATCTCGATCCCGGCGATGCCGCCGGCCATGCGGTGCTGCGCCAGGTGCTGCGCGCGCATCCGGGACCGATCGTGATCCGGACCAGCCCGGAGGCGCGGCCGCCGCTCGATCCGGGGTACCTGTCGTTCACGCTACCGCCGCTGTCCGAGCAGGAGCGCCTCGACGCGTGGCGCGATGCGCTCGATCGGGCGCGGTTGCCGTGCGGCGACATCGACGCGCTGGCGCAGCGGTTCCGGATCGGGCCGGGCGTGATCGAGCAGGTCGTGGGTGAGGCCGCCGGCCGGCGCGCCGAGCTCGAGCCCGACGCGGATGCGGGCGCGCTCGTGATCGAGGTCGCGCGGCAGCACATCGCGACGCGCCTCGATCACGTCGCGCAGCGCGTCACCCGGCTCGCCGCGTGGGAGCAGGTCGCGCTGCCCGAGGATCTGCTCGACAGCCTGCGCGAGCTCGTCGGTCGCGTCCGCCACCGCCGCACGGTCTACGAGCGGTGGGGCTTCGACGCGAAGCTGACGACCGCCCGTGGCCTGTCGGCGCTGTTCTACGGGCCCCCCGGTACCGGCAAGTCGATGATCGCCGGCCTGATCGCGCGCGAGCTCGGCCTCGACCTCTACAAGGTCGACCTCGCGCGTGTGGTGTCGAAGTGGATCGGTGAGACCGAGAAGCACCTCGCCGAGATCTTCGACGCGGCCGAGGACGGGCAGGTCGTGATCCTGTTCGACGAGGCGGACTCGCTGTTCGCCAAGCGCACCGAGGTCAAGGGCTCGGTCGACCGCTACGCGAACCTCGAGGTCAACTACCTGCTCCAGCGCCTCGATACGTTCGAAGGTATCTGCATCCTGACCACGAACCTCGAGGGCTCGATCGATCCGGCGTTCAAGCGGCGGATGTCATTCCGGCTGCAGTTCCCGTTTCCGGACCAGGACATGCGGGTGCGGCTGTGGGCGTCCCACATTCCGCCCGAGACGCCGGTCGCCGGCGACTTCGACTTCGTCGACCTCGCGCGCCGGTTTCCCCTGTCGGGCGGCTACATCCGCAACAGCGCGCTGCGCGCTGCATTCCTCGCCGCGCAGGAGCAGCAGCCGCTCGGCCAGGATCATCTGACGCGCGCGATTCACCTCGAGTATCGCGAGCTCGGCAAGCTGTCGGCCAGCGGGCGCATGGAGTAGCCGGAGGTCGCTTGTCGATGAGTCGTGATTCCCTGGACGAGCTCGGCCCATTCGCGACGTTGCGCGCGCGCGCCGGAGCTGGCCAGGAAGGTGGTCGTAGCGCGCGCGATCGATACGGCCGCGAGCTGCCCGAGGTGGAGCCACGCGCGCCCGGCCGTGCAACGCCGACCTCGCGGCTTCCCGCGTCCGCCCGGGTCGTCGCGCGCGCGCTGGCGGCGGAGCTGCACGGCGACAATGCGGCGTCTCCCGTCCAGGCCAAGGGCACGATCGATGTCGATAGCGACGAGGTCCACGCGCTCGCCGCGCGCGGCATGGAGGGGACCGGCGCATCGCTGCCGTTCCTCGATCAGATCCAGCGCGCGTTCGGCCGCCACGACGTCTCCGGCGTGAAGGCGCACGTCGGTGGCGTCGCGACCGCGGCCTCGCAGGCGATGGGAGCGCGCGCTTACGCGAGCGGCGATCGGGTCGCCTTTGCGGGGGCACCGGATCTCCACACATCGGCCCACGAGGCGGCGCACGTCGTCCAGCAGCGCGGCGGCGTTCAGCTCGCCGGCGGCGTCGGCCGCTCCGGCGACGAATACGAGCAGCACGCCGATGCGGTCGCTGATTCCGTGGTGCGGGGCGTATCGGCGGAGCCGCTACTCGATCGGTACGCGGGCAACCGGGCGGTCGGGCACTCCGCGGTACAGCGCCTCGACTCGCATGAAACCGTCGGGAACACACTCTCGGCCACCAGCGACGAGCGTGGCGGCGAGCTCGACGAGCGTAGTCGACGTCGCGTGTACGAACGAATCGCGCAGCTCGAGGGGCGCGATCCGGTGGCCGCGGGACGCGAGTTTGATGCGATGCCACCCGATCGACGTGCGAGCGAGTTTCAGGCCGCGGTCTCTCGGTTCCAGGCCAGCCACGCCGAGTCGATCGAGCAGATCCGCGAAGACAATGACGTGCGGCGTGCAGACGGCTCGCAGCTGTACGACCCGCCGGCGCACGGCCGACGGTCGCGGTGGACCGCGCCGCGCGCGGGGTACGAGGAAGGCGCGGCACGACCGAACGACGTCACGATGCAAGCGCTCGCCAACGCGTGGCCGCAGACGATCCTCGGCAGAGAGATGAACGAGCAGCAAGCATACGAGGTACTGCGACGCCTCGTGCTCGGTCGAGGGCTACCGTTCGATGCCGCGGGCGTGAACGTCATCGGCATGCGCGCGTATCAGGGTGGCGAGATTCACGACAACGGCGAGCCTGCGGGGCGAGTCTTCACTGGCGGCAATCGCTTCGACGACACCCTGTTCACGCTGATGCCGGACCACCATGTCGAGCAGACACGCGGCACCGTCGACCCCGGCGGGCCATCGCATCTCCAGTTCCAGGTCGCTGCCGACCAGCAGTGGGATTACCGAGGTAACGCCCGGGGGACGTCCGCGAAGTACGATCGTCCGATGTACAGCCTCGCCGACCCCGAGGAGGTCGAGCGCGGAAGTTACTGGCAGGAGCACCCCGAGGAGGTCGCCGCAGCCACCCCACGCGGCGCGAATGGTCGCCTCGTCCGCCGCCCCGATGGTGACACCGAGCTCGACCGCGATCGTCGTGGCCGACCACGCATGGTCTCGGCGGTCCATAGCGGTGGTGATGGCCGCGTCAGCGGCGAGCAGGTCGGTGGCGACTCGACGGGATGCAGCGTTGCCCAGGGGGCCTGGTTTCCACACTTCAACGAGTCTCTGCGGCGCGGTGCAGGCGGCGATCAGGTGCGCTTCACCTATTCGTTGATCGATCCACGAACGTTCTCGCAGCGCGAGCTCGCGCAGATCCTCGACAGCGTAGTGCCCGCGACGACAGAGCCTCGCGCCGAGGAGTCGCAAGGCGACGGCGAGGACGCCAGCCGGCAGACCCCGTACGAGGTCACGCCCGCCGCGACGCCGGCGCGGAGCGTGCACCCGGACGGAGCGCTCGATCCGTCTCTCGATCCGAACACGGTCCATCGCGCTGCGGAGTCCGGGGTGGCCGGTGGCGGCGACACGCTGCCTCACTTCGATGCGATTCAGCACAGCTTCGGTCATCACGATGTCACCGGGGTCCGCGCTCATGTCGGAGGGCCCGCAGCGACAGCAGCCGCGGCGATCGGTGCGCGCGCCTATGCAACCGGTGACCGGGTTGCCTTCTCGACGGCGCCCGACCTGCGCCAGGCGGCGCACGAAGCTGCCCACGTGGTGCAGCAGCGCGGCGGCGTCCGGCCTGACGGTGGTGTCGGTCGTGTCGGCGATCCATACGAGCAGCATGCCGACGCGGTGGCGGCGCTTGTCGTTCGCGGCGAATCGGCCGAGGGCCTGCTCGACGAACACGCGCATCGCGGATTCCGCGGAGGGCCGGCGGTCCAGCGGATCGCCGAGACGACCGACCAGCTTCAGACCGCCGTCGACACGCTCGCGACAGCCGCCGCGCTCGCGGCGACGAACCGAGCCATCGACGCGATCCGGCGGCCACTGCAGCCGGATGACCAGCCGTACTCGATCCCGATCGGAGGCACGGCACACGACGTGCGGGGCAGCCAGCTCGGCGCGCTGCGCGCTGCGATCCAGGTACGCCGGGCGGCGCTCGGCTCGACGGCTGGGGCACGTGCGTCGTCGGTCGAGGACGCAACGGAGGCCGGCACGCGCACGCCCGTCGAGGTCGAGCGCCTCATTCGCAACACCTTGCGCGCGATCGCCCGCAACGAGAGCGGCGAGGCGCACGTCGCGCCACCATCGCATCTCGACACCGCCGCCGGTCCATCAGCGAGTTACGGCAGCACGACCCAGGCGACCGCATCGCATACGACGCAGACGTTGCTGGGCGGCGCGCGGCACGGGGAGGAGCTCTCGGCCGATGCCAGACAGCAGCGACGGGCGTACGCCGAGGAGCACGGGATCAGTCGCTCGGACCTACGCAGGACGCGTAGCATCGAGGCCGCGTCCGATCGGATCTGGAACGCGATCGTCCGCGATGGGCACGACCGCGAGGACCCGGAGCTGGCGGACGATCTCGAGACCACCGGCTTCAGCGAAGCCGACATCGACCGCATGATCCAGTTTCGCGAGTTCCGCGCGCTGCTGCTCGCGAAGGCGGACCGATTCAACGAGATCCTGCAGTCGCCTCCTCCGGAGAATGACACGGGGGACGGCTCGCGACCGCGCCCGATGACGCGCGCCCGTGCCGGCGCGTTGCTCGCCGACGAGCTGATGTCCGACGAGCGAGTCACCGCGCTGAGATTCGGGCGCAGCGACGTGGTCGCGTACATCCACGCCGGGCGGTTCAATCGCTTCCCCGAGGACAGACAGGCGTGGGAACGAGTCGCGCTCGGCAGGCACCACGAAACACCACACGAGGGCGAGGAGGAGGGCGGCCGTACGCTCGATCACGCCCTGGAGGAAGCCGCCCAGAGCAGCGGGGGATGGGACATGTCGGGCAGCGAGTTTGTTCCGCTGATTCGCGACTACGTGCGTGCGAATCCCGATGCGACCGACGAACAGGTGGTCCGCAATGCTGCCGCACACAACGGACACAGTGCAGATTATCCGGACACGATCTGGCGCCGCTATCAGGCCATCGTCGCGGAAGAAGCGCCTGACGAAGCGGATCCCGAGCAAGCGGGCCAGGCCGCGGGTCCGGCGAGTGAGCGCTCGATCCACGAGGGTGGGTCGCGCTAGGCTGTTCGCGATGTCGGTGACGACCTTGCGCGAGCACCTGGCGGGGCAGGTGGGCAAGCCGGCGACGCCGGCGTTGCTCTGCATCACGGGCGCGTCCGGTGTGGGCAAGTCCACCGCGCTCGCCGCGATCCGCGAGCGCATCGAGTCGCGCATGCTGCCGGCACTCGCATTCGATAGCCTCGGTGTGCCCAGTCCCGACGAGATGGAGGCGGCGTGGGAGTCGCCGCGCGGCTGGCAGAAGGCGATGACGTATCACTGGGTCTACACGGCCAAGCACGTCTACCGCACGCACCCGCTCGTCGTGCTCGAGGGCCAGTTCGATCCGCAGTACGCGATCGCGGCGTGCTCGGCGCATCGCGTGCGCTTCGCCGTGGTGTTGCTCGACGCCGACGTCGCGATCTGCCGCGAACGGCTCGCGGCGCGCGGCCAGCCCGAGCTCGCCACCGCGGAGATGGCGACCTGGGCCGCCTACCTGCGCGAATCGGCGCAGCAGCTCGGTGGCACCATCATCGATGCCTGCGCTCCGCTCGAGACGATCAGAGACGCGATCTGCATGCACGCGCTGCCGCTGCTCGAACCGCGCGACGATCGGTCCGAGCGCCGGCCGCGCCCGCGCCGTATCAACTGAGGCGACGCAGGCGACCGGGGGCGCCGGCTACTTCATCGTCAGCGTGGTCTTCGCGACGACGGCGCCCGACGGGTTGACGAGCACGATGTTGTACGTGGTGCCCTTGTTGAGCCCCTCGTCCTCGTTGATCGAGATCTCACCGGTGAGGATCGGCGTCTTCGGATCGATGCCGTCGAGGGTCTTGTCGGCAGCCAGCTGCTTGCCCTTGAGGAACTGCATCTTCAGCGTCTTCGAGCCGGTCTTCGACAGGAACGCCGTGTAGCTGAAGTACCAGGACGTGACGTCCTCGTTCGCGGTACCGGTCAGCTCCTTGACCTGATCCTTCTTGATCCTGGAGATCGTGTCCTTGTCGTTCTTGCCGGTCGGCAGCTCCCCCTTGCTGATCACGATCTGACCGCGGAACGCGCGCATCACGCCGCGGCTCATGTCGGCCAGCAAGGGCTGGCTCATCACGACGAGGAACGCGACGGCAAGGACGGCTAACGACATCACTCGACGAGACATGGGGCCTCCACGCAGTAAGGATAGAACCTCGACACCGCTCGGGTCCCGGAGTTTCTTCCGGGCGCCCCAATGTGTGGCTTCGATAACCAGTTATTCGGTCGGTGATTCGGTCTGGTTCTCGACCGGGGCCGACGGCGTCGGCGCTTCGACGGACGAGCCCTGCTCGGCATTCACCGTCGTGTCGCGCTCGGCCTGTCGCTTGGCGCGACGCTCGGGATCCCAGGGAGTTCCGTCGGGTCCCAGACCGTTGGCGTCGGGACCGATCGGCTTACGCGGGCGCTTGCTGCGCGGCGGCAACGGCTGGCCATCGGGGCCCAGGCGCGGCTGCTGCGGCGGGCGCGCCTGCTGGGCACCAGCGGCCTGCGCGTCGCCCGGCTGCTGCGCACCCATGGGGCGATCGGTCGCGTCGCCGAAGCGTGGCTCGGAGCCGCGCGGCCCACGCGGGCCACGGCCACGACGCTCGCCACCGGCACCACCGGGACCACCCGGTCCACGGCGCTCGCCACCGGGACCACCGGGGCCACGTCCGCCACCGGGGCCACCCGGCCCACGACGCTCGCCACCGGGACCACCCGGGCCGCGTCCACGACCCGGACCCCGCCCGCGGCCAGGCCCCCCGCGCCCGCGATCACTGAAGTCGCGCGGCGCCGCGGTGAGCTGCCAGCCGATGCCCGCGCGCGGCATCTCGCCACGCCCCGGACGATCATCTTCCTTCTTGTCTTCCTTGGGCGCGCCGATCTTCAGGCTGCCCAGGCCGCGCGGCTTGTCGCGATCGCCCCGGCCACCGAAGCCACCGCCACCGCCACCGCCACCAGCACCGCCACCGCCGCGGCGCTCGCCGCGTTCGCCGCGACCACCGCGGCGCTCGCCACGATCATCGCGCCGGGCGCGCTGCGCACCGGCCACGCGGTCGATCACGTAGTGGTACTCGCCGCGAGAGATCGCGCCGTGCGGACCTTGCTCGCCCTGGAACACGCGGACCAGGCGAACCTGATCGATGCGGTCGCCGATGATATCGAGAGCCTCGAGCAGCCGCTCGGCGCGCTCGGGCTGGACGTTGAGCGTTGCGGCGACCGCGTCGATCGCCGGGTCCTTTTCGGGCGGCGCAGCCTCGGCGGGCGCAGCCTCGGCGGGCGCAGCCTCGGCGGGCGCAGCCTCGCTGCTCTCCGCGCTGGCCTCGCCCCCGGCGTCGGCAGCTGCCTCCGCGGGCGCCGCCTCGGGCGTTGTCTGCGTGGCCTCCGCGGGCGCCGCCTCGGCGGGCAGCGTGGCGCCGGCATCGGCTGCCTCGGCACCCGACGCATCGCCTGCGACCACATCGCTCGCGCTCGGCGGCTCCGCGTCGGCGGGTTGGGCCGGTGCGGTGCGGCTTCCCCCGGCTGCTGCACGCGCCGCCGCGGCGTTACGGAGCAGCAACGGGGAAAATTCGGTGAGCGTCTTCATCGCACAGGCTAGCTACACCAAAGATGGCATGGACGCCATAGTGGACGGCCAGCCATCTCGCGGGCCGGTCAGCCCGCGCCGACGGAGCCCGACGCTTCGGCCGAGACCTCGACCGACACGCTGACGTTGGCCTGGATGCTCATCGCCGCGTCGAGTGCCGCCGCGATCTGCCCCGAGATGCACATCGCCTGGTCCTTGAACGAGTTGATGAACGTCGGGCCCATGTCCTTGAGGTCCTTCGCCGTGGACACCGTCGTCTTGACCGCGGCCTGGAGCGGCTCGATCCGCGCCTTGACCGAGAGCAGCTTCGGCAGCCCGTTCTTCATCGCGTTGAGCACCATCTCGGCCTTCGACTTGTCGAGGACCATCTTCGCGTTGAGCGTCACCTTGAGCTCGGCCTCGGTGCAATCCATGCTCGCGCTCGCGTTCGCCTGCGCCTTGGCCTTGCACTGACCCGACGCCTTGACGTCGGCGTGGCCCTCGCACTGGCCATGGCAGGTGCCCTTGCACTGGGCGTTACACTCGCCGCCACCCTTGCCGCCGGCCGTGCTCGCCTTGACGCCGCCGGCGCACGTGCCCTCGCACGTGCCATGGCAGACGCCCGAGCAGGTCGCGCCGACATCGGCCGACGCCTTGCCTTCACACTTCGCGGCGACCTCGGCGGTCGCCTGCACGTTGACGCGGCAGACGGCCGGCTTGTACACGATCTTGAACGCGGCCTTGCCCTTGACGGCGACCTTCATCATGTCGTGATAGGCGCCCCACACCTTCGCGCAGACATCCTTGGTCTCCATCGAGTCCGGGAAGTCGGCGTCGGTCATGCCGAGCTCCTTGCCCATCATCTTGCAGCTCGTCTGGACGACCTCGACGGTCTCCTGCGACTGCTTCTGGAGGTCGGTCACCGCCTCGAGGAACGCGTGCAGGCGCCCGCCTGCCTCGCTCGCGGCGTAGTTACCGCACGTGTTCGGATCGACCATGCCCGACGAGCCGCCGAGGCCGCCGGGGACATTGCCACCGCCGGGCAGCTTGTCGCCGCCGGGCACGCCCTTGCCGCCGGGCAGCTTGCCGCCACACGCTGCCAAGGCCAGTACAACTGCTGCGACGACGAAACGAGATCCACGCATGTTCAGGCTCCTCTTCTAAAAGCCCGACATCGATATCAAACAACGCTCCCGCGAGGGGCGGTTTGGCCGTGAAAATCGTTCTAACGCTGCGCAGATGGTACGAGCCCTTGCGCACGGTCGGACACCCATGCTTTGCGCGGCAGGGTGCGCGGCGTGCTCGACGCCAGGTAGACGAGGCACTCGGCGAGCGGATCGAGCACGATCGTGGTGACGGTGAACGCGGGCGTTGGCACCGTCAGGGTCTGATCGGCCCCGCCGGTGAACGTATCGACCTCGATCTCCTCGCGCTCGCCGACGTTGGCGCCCTGCAAGGCGACGTGAAACTTGCAGCCGCGCGCCTCTGCCTGCTCGTTGATCTGATCGAGCGCGAGCGTGCTCGTGCCCAGCGCGGTATCCGGCGTGAACGTGACGTCGTAGCGCGGCCAGTCGGGCGCCGCGCTGCCGCGGATCCACGCCGCTGCATAGCTGTCGAGATCGAGGCCGGTCGATTGCTCGAGCGCCGCGACGAGCTCGTCGACGGACAGCGCGCGCGGCGAGCCGAGCACCGACTGGAGTCCGGACAGCACCGCCTCGCGCGACGACAGCACCTCGAGCTGGCGGAACAGCACCATCGGGCCGGGGCCGTAGGCATCGCCGTAGTAATCGAACAGCGCGGGCATGTTCATCGGCACCGGGAAGTACTGCGCGTCCTGACCGAGCAGCTTCCAGCCGCCGGCGGTGCGGCGGCCGTTCGTCGCGCTCGTCATGTCCTCGTAGACGTAGCTGAGATACTCGGCCATCGCCTCCTTCCACACGAAGTCGTAGGTGCTCGCGATCGTGGTCTGATCGCCGGCCCACATGTGCGCCATCTCGTGATCGAGGACATGCTGCGTCGGGTTCGCGTACAGCGGCTGCACCTGGTGCGCGAGCCCGTCGTCGAGCACGATGTTCCCGGGGTGCTCGAAGCCACTCCAGTACGTCGGTGCGGTCAGCACGCGCAGCTCGTCGCCGTACGGGTACGGACCGAACTCGGCCTGCATCCACGCGATGAAGCCGGTGTGCCACGTGGGGTCGATCGCCGCCGCGATGTCGGTCGACGCACGATCGTAGATCGTGACGCGCACGCCATCCCAGCTGCCCTTGTCGGTCGTCATCCACGCCGGGTACGCGGCGACGCCGAAGGTCGAGTACGTCGGGCCGCCCGGATGATCGAACATGCACTGGGTCTCGGTCGCGCTGACCTCGGTGATGGTGCCGGGGCAGCGCGCCTTGAACGTCGCCGGGTGGGTGACCGTGAAGTGATACGTCGCGAACTGGTCGGCGCGGTTGTCACACGGCCCGAACCGGTCGCAGCCGCCGACCCAGCTGACGAGGTAGTAGAACGGGTTCTGATCGCCATCCATCGTGATCGAGTAGCCGACCTGGCTCGTCGCGAGCGTCGCGAGCGGGATCACGAGGTCGGCCTCGAGCTCGGTCGTCGCGCCGGTGCGCACGCCCACGCCGCACACCTTCAGCATCTCGCCCTCGACGGTCGCGGTCGCCGGCTGCCCGTCGAGGAGCGCGTTGGCCGGACTCTGCGCGCGGAAGGGCAGGGTGATGCAGTCTCCGCCGGTCGTCACCGCGAGCCCGAGCCTGGCGTGCGCCGCGCGGGTGTCGATGTCGAACGCGTAGTCGTACGTCGTGATGCTCGCCGTGATCGGACCGGTCGGCAGGGGATCGTCCATGCCGCCGCCGTCGTCACCGCATGCACCGAGTAGAGCGATCAGCGCTAGCCACCTCATCGTCTTTGCGCATACCACGGGTCGCCCCCGCGGCGCGGAGTGAATCCGCACCCCTTCCGCCACGGGCGCGGATCGCGAGGCGCTGCCGGCTAGCGGACCCGGTCGTGGGCGGCGCGCAGCTCGGCGCTCGCGGCCGCGTCGGGCACGGCCGAGCGGGCGACGGTGACGCGGACATCGAGCCCGAGCTCGTCGCGCACCATGTCGGCCTTGCGGAGCAGGCGCGCGTCGTCGCGTGACGGCCCGTCGCGAACGACCAGGTCGAGCATGATCGCGTCGCCCATCCGCGTACACACGACCTGTTCGACGCGCGAGCGGTGATCGGTGTCGAGGCCATCGGCGAGCCGCAGCAGCGCGGTCAGCTTGCGCAGCTGCGCGCGCGTCTCCTTCGGCAGCGGCGCGCTGCTGATGATCTCCTTGGCGCGTGCGGCATCCTTGCGGTGGCAACGCGCCATCAGTGCGACCATCTCGCGCGAGGTGTCGTCGAGCCCGGGGATGCGGCCCCACCGGATCATGTACTCGCTGTGCTTGTGGTGGCCTCGCGTGTTGACGACCTCGCCGACGTCGTGGAGCAGCGACGCGACCTCGAGCAGCACGCCGCGGTCGTCGGGGACGCCGTGGACGTCGCGCAGCTGGTGGAACAGCGCGCGCGCGAGTAGCCGGACGTGCTCGCCGTGCGTGGTGTCGTGATCGACGTGGTTCGCGAAGCTGCGCGCCGCGGTGAGCAGCGCTTTATCGTGCGCGCCCTCGGCCTTGGCCTGGACCTCGCGCGCAGTCTCCGCGAGCTCGAGCAACACGCCCTCGCGCACGCCGACGCCGGGCGCGAGCAGCTTCGCGAACCCGAGCTGGCGGGCGACGGTGGCGAACACGAGGGCGGCGATGCCGATGACCTCGGCGCGGTCGCGCTTGAAGCCGTAGCGGTCGATACGCTGCTCGACCGTCGCGCCGACGAGATCCGGCAGCATCTTCTCGAGCTCCGCGAGCTCGAACAGCGGCGTGCCCGCGGCGTGCGGTGCGAGGAGCTTGGCGAGCGCCTCCGCGTTGCCGCCGGTGATCGCGGCGACGTCCGATGCGCCGCTGTTGCGGGTGAGCGTCTGCATCAGCGTCGCCGTGTAGCGGCGCACCATGCCGGCCTCGGAGTCGCCGATCGCACCCTCGAGGCCGAACGTCTCGAGCAGCCGCACCGTGCCCACCGGCAGCGAGTGGCCGCGCCACGCCGAGCCCTGGCGCAGGTTGACCTCGAGGCTGCCGCCGCCGAGATCGAGGATCGCGCGGACCTGGTGTGCCTGCGAGCCGAGCGCGTGGACCACGGCCTTGCGGACGAGCCGTGCCTCCTCCTCGCCCTCGATCACGTCGAGCTCGATGCCCGCCTCGTGATAGATGCGGTGGAGCAGGACGTCGCGGTTGATCGCGTTGCGCACGGCGCTGGTCGCGACCGCGCGATACAGGCTCACACCGTGGTGATCGAAGCGCTGGCGGAAGTGCACGAAGGCCGCGACCGCCTGATCGATGGTCGCCGCGTCGAGATCGCCGCGCGTGAACGCCTTGTGACCGAGCCGCACCGGGCTGCGCTCCGCCTCGATGCGGACGATCTCGGCCGGCGCGAGCTGCGCGATCACGACACGGATCGCGTTCGATCCGGCGTCGATCGCGCCCAGCGTCACGCGAGTGCTCACGAAGAGACGCTATCCCATCGACGGGAGTCTGCAAACCTCGACGTGATCTACCGATCCCGGTGAGCGTTCGGGCTCACCCGCGCGCGCTACATCTTCGGAGCGGGTGGGTGCGGCGGACCGGCGGTCTCGGGCAGCTTGATCTTGTCGCCCTTCTTCACGCCGCTCAGCACCTCGACGTGAATGCCATCGGCGAGCCCGAGCTTGACGTCGCGCTTCTCGAACGTCTGCGGCGAGGTCTCGACCTCGACGAACGGCTTCTTGTCCTTGCCGTACTGGACGAGCGCCTCGCGGATCGCCAGCACCTGCTTCTTCTCGTCGAGCACGATGTCGGCATTCGCGCTGTAGTTCGCGCGGATCTGGACGCCGGGGTTGGGCTTGACCGCGGCCTTGATCTCGAACTGGATCGCGCCGTCGATCTCCTTGCCCTTCGGTGCGATGAACTCGAGCTTGCCCTCGAGCGTCTCCTTCTCGATCGCGCCGACCTTGATCGCGAGCTTCATGCCCTCCTTGATCTTCGCAACCTCCGCCTCGTCGACGCGGCCCTCGAAGATCATGTCGTCCATGTCGGCGACGACGGCGACGGTGGTGCCCGGGTTGAAGTTGTTGGCCTGGATCACCGAGAAGCCGACCTTGACCGGCACGTCGATCACGGTGCCCGACGCGGTGGCGGTCACGATCAGCGTCGACTCCTTGCCCTGGCCGCGCGTCGCGCCCTCCTTGACGAGCTGCAGCGCCTGGCCCGCCGTCGACAGCTCCTGCTGGCGCAGCGCGTACTCGGTCCGGTACTTCTGGAGCTCCGCGTCGGCGACCACGCCGCGCTTGAACAGCTCCTCGTTACGCTTGAGCTCGCGCTTGGCGTTATCGAATGCGATCTGCGCGGACTTGAGGTTCGCCTGCGCCTGGTTGATCTGCATCGCGTCGGGGATGATCGAAATCTTGCCGAGCGGAGCGCCTTGCTGGACCTTCGCGCCGGGCTCGACGTAGAGCTCGGCGAGCACGCCGGTGACCTTCGGCTTCACCTCGACCTCGCGGCGCGGCACGATCGAGCCGGTCGCGACCGTCTTCTTCGTGATGTCCGCGAGCTCGGGAGTCTCGGTCTTGAACACGACCGGCTTGGACTGGGACTTCTTGTACAGATAGAAGAACGCCCCGCCGATGATCGCGACGGTGATGAGGGCCAATAACCAGGTCAGGATCTTCTTCATGAGTCACTCCGCGCGCAGTGCTTCGATCGGCTTGATCGAGGCGGCGTGGTAGGCGGGCATGATGCCGGCGATCGCGCCGGTCACGACGAGCACGGCGACCGCCCACAGCACGGTCGACAGCGCGATGGTGGGTGGTCCGAGCGGCGATTCGGGCATGTGGGACAGCACGGCGTCCGCGGCGGCGAGCAGGCCGACGCCGGCCGACACGCCGAGCAGGCCGGCGAGCAGCGTCAACACGACGGCCTCCTTCATGACCATCGCGGTGATCGAGCTCGGGCTCGCGCCGAGTGCCTTGCGCACGCCGATCTCCTTCGTGCGCTCCTTGACCGTGATCAGCATGATGTTCGAGACACCGACGACACCGGCGAATAGCGTGAGACCGCCGACAATCCACGACAGTGCCCAGAGCACCAGGAAGAAGTCCTGGAACTTGCCGAACATCACGAACATGTTGAACGAGCCGATCGCGAGCTTGTCGCCCGGCGCGATCCGGTGGTGACGCGACAGCGCCTCGCGGACCTGCCGCTCGAGCTCGGGGCCATCGATGCCCGGCTTCGCGGTCAGCGCGAAGAAGCCGACCCGGTTGCCCATGTTGAACGCGGTCTTGAGCGTCGTGAACGGCACGAACGCCGTGTTCGCGTCGTGATCGCCCTGCTGGCCGCTGCGCAGCGTGCGCGTGATGCCGACGACCTGGAAGTAGACGCCGCTGATCTTGATGTACTTGCCGATCGGATCCTCGTCGCGGTCGAACAGCTGCTCGCGGATCGCCTTGCCGATCACGACGACCTTGCGGCTCTCCGCGATGTCGCGATCGTTGATGAAGCGGCCGGCGTCGTACTCGAACGCGACGATGTGCTGGAGCTCGGGGTAGTCCGCCATCACGGTGAACGTGCCGGACTTGGTGTCGTGCTGGACGGTGAAGTTGTTCATCCAGCCGCCGAGCTGCAGGCGCGGCGCGAGGTACTCGATGCCCGGCAGCCGGCGCAGCAGCTCGATGTCATCGGTGTCGAAGCGGACCTGGCGGCCGGGCGGCAGGCCGTCGTAGGCCTCGGTCGTGGTCTGGCCCCAGCAGAACAGCATGTTCGTCGCCATGCCCTTCATCTGGCGCTTGCTGCCCGACTGGATCGCCGATCCGAAGCCGAGCATCGCCATCAGCATGAGGATTCCCCAGAACACGCCGAACGCGGTCAAGAACGTGCGTAGCCGGTTACTGCGCAACGTCGCCCAGATCTCCTTCCACTTATCGAGATCGAACATCGCTATTCGTCCCTCAGCGCGTGGATCGGGTTGACCTTGGCGGCGGCGCGCGCCGGGAAGTAGCCGGCGAGCGCGCCCGCGAGCACGAGAAAGGCGGTCGCGCCGACGCCGGTCGCCAGGTTGATGGTGGGATCGACGATGAAGTCGTTGTCCATGTGGCCGAGCAGCTCGCACGTGAACACGCCGCCGGCGAGGCCGAGCAGGCCCGCGATCGCGGTGAGGAACACGGCCTCCTGGATGATCATGAAGACGATCGACGATGGCGTCGCGCCGATCGCCTTGCGCACGCCGATCTCCTTCGTGCGCTCCTTGACCGCGATCATCATGATGTTCGACACGCCGACGACGCCGGCTGCGAGCGTGCCGAGCCCGATCACGATCACGAACGTCGAGATCATCCAGAACATGTTCGAGAACCGCTCGAACTGCTCGATGTTGTTGTTGACGCGGACCGCCTGCTGATCGTCGGGGGAGAACTTGTAGCGCTCGGCGAGCTGGCCGACGAGCTGCGCGATGATCGCCTTGGCCTCGCTCGGGCCGGCATCACCGAGGGTCATCTGTAAGTAACCGACGTCCTCGCCGCCGTTGTAGGAGAGCTGCGCCGTCGAGATCGGGATGTAGATCTTGCGCTCCTCCTCGTCGCCACCGGGATCGCTGAACAGACCGACGACCTGGAACGGGACACCGCCGATCACGATCCACTGGCCGACCGGCGACTCGTCCGGCTCGAACAGGAACTGCGAGACGCTCCTGCCGATGACCGCCGACTTGCGGCGGTGCGCGATGTCCTCCTCGCTGAGGAAGCGGCCCTGCAAGATCTCCTGGGCCTCGACGTAGATCGCGGCCGCGTGGACGGCGTTGACCTCGAACGTGTTCGCCTTGGCGCCGCGCTTGACCGGCAGCGCGCTGCCCCAGCGCTGGCCGCCGATCCAGTACCCCGCCGCGAGGTGCTCGACGCCCTCGACCGTGGTCGCACGGTCGTAGTCGCGGTTGTCGAACATCAGGCGGCGGCCGACGTCGTAGCCGCCGTACGCGACGCTGGTCTTGTTCGCGCTGATCCACACCGCGTTCGTGGCGTCGCGCGCGAAGTTCTTCTTGAGACCGTGGTCGAGCCCGCGGCCGAGGCCGAGCAGCGCGACGAGCACGAAGATGCCCCACGCGACGCTGATCATCGTCAGTGCGGTGCGCAGCTTGTTGCGGCCGATCGTGACGAGGACCTCGGTCCAGCGATCGAACGAGAACAGGTCGCGCCACTGGATCGCGCCGACGATCGCCATGCGGACGAGCGCGATCGCGAGCACGACGAGCATCACCAGGATGCCGATCGCCAGCGACAGTCCGAGCAGCAGGACGAGCAGCTTGATCGCCGCCGCGAGCATCAGGCGTCCGCCGCGGGTGGAATCGAATCGCGCGCCGCCGGCATGCCGGGGTTCGACACGCCCGCCTCGTGGGCGCCGACCACCTTGCCGTCCTTGAGGCGGATCGTGCGCTGGGTGCGCGCGGCGACCTCCGGATCGTGCGTGACGATCAGGAGCGTGATGCCGGTCTGGTTGATCTCGGTCATCAGATCCATGATCTGACGGCTCGTCTCGCTATCGAGTGCACCGGTCGGCTCGTCGGCGAGGATGAGACGCGGCTTGCCGATCAGCGCGCGTGCGATCGCGACGCGCTGCTTCTGACCGCCGGACATCTCGGAGGGCACGTGATCGGCCCAGTCGCGGAGGCCGACCCGATCGAGGTACTGCATCGCGATCTGGTTGCGCTTGCGGCGCGAGACGCCCTGGTAATAGAGCGGCAGCGCGACGTTCTCGAGCGCCGTCTTGAACGGCAGCAGGTTGAACGACTGGAAGATGAAGCCGATGAAGCGGTTGCGGTACTCCGCGGCCTTGGCCTCGGAGAGCTTGCGGATCAGCGTGTCGCCGAGCCAGTACTCGCCGGTGTCGTAGTCATCGAGGATGCCCAGGATGTTGAGCAGCGTCGACTTGCCGGAGCCGGACGCGCCCATGATCGCGACGAACTCGCCGTCGCCGACCTCGAAATCGACGTCACGAAGCACGTGGAGGCTGTGCGCCCCCACCTGGTAGTACTTGTTGACCTTGTTCAGGCGCAACACGACGGCGAACCGAGGCTAGCGCGCGAGACCCCACGAGGCCAGTGCGAGACGGGCTGCGACACGTGCGACAGACGCTTAAGCGAGGGAGTCGATCGCTTCGTCGAGTGCAGCGGAGGTAGCGGGCGCTACGACCAGCTGGCCATGACCACCGTGGACCTCGCAGGCCGGGGCCTGATCGCAGCGATCGAGGCAGGCGACCGGGACGAGCGTGAAGCGTGCCTCGCCAATCGAGCGAGCGGCGAGGTGATCGAGCAGATCGAGCGCTCCCCAGCGCTGGCAGGTCCCGGCGCACACCTTGATGACGAGCGGCGCGTCGCCTGCCAGGCGCAGCTCGGTCGCGAGCGGGAGCGCCGCGAGATAATGGCTGGCCGGCCGGCCGCGATCCTCGGCGAGCTCGACGAGCGCGGGCAGGGCGACGGTCTCGCCGTCTGCGATCTCCTCGAGCTCGAGGCCCATCCCGACGAGTCGCGTCGGATCGAGATCCTCGTGAGTGGGCGAGCGGGTCGGTGTCTTCGTCACGGCCGGCATCCTAGGCCAGCCGGGCACGGCGTGCATCACCGGCGGCCGGCGTGGATCGCGGCGACCAGCCAGGCGTCGTCCTCGGGCACCACGATCGCGGCCTCCCCGACGAGCGCGAGCCCGTCGCGGCCGCGCGCGAGCGCGCCGGCGTCGGCGAAGCCCCACAGCTGGACCACGTGGTGGCCGGGCGCCAGGTGCGTCGCGGCAAAGCCACCGGCGGGCGAGGTCTCGGCGAGCTCGCTACGGCGGCCGAGTGGGTGATCGGGCCCCTCGGCCTCGTAGTAGACCCGCACGCCGTCCTCGAACGCCGGCTCGCCGGGCTCGGGGGAGACGTTCGCGACGACGTCGACGAGTCGGTTGCCGGCGCAGTCGTACGCGCGTCCGGTGAGCTGGCTCGTGCCGGTCGCGAGCGCGTCGCCGACCGACGCGAGCATCGCGTCCACGTTCGCGCGCGTCGTGGTGAGGAGATCGAACATGTCGTGGCGCGCGGCGGCTGGATCGAGGCGCTGATAGAGCAGGTGGACGGGCAGGGCGCCGGTCGCGCGGGTGCGCGCGAACAGCTCGCTGGGCATCGCGTCGATCGTCAGCGAATACGTGCCGACGTCGTCGGAGATCACCTCGCCGATCGGCGTTGCCAGCGCGGGCTCGGCGAATAGCTCGATGTCGACGAGCCCGATCGCGGCGTGATCGACGGCGTCCAGCGTCTTGCCGGCGAGCATCACCGGTGCCGGCGAGCGAATCGCCTGGTACGCGGCGCAGTCGAGGACTGCCGGCGTGGGGCGGCCATCCGCGTCGACGGCGGTGAGGGGATGCGACGGCAGCTCGAAGCAGCCGGCGCCGCCGGCCGACACGCACGTGTACGGATCGGCCGGGCGCTCGGGGGCCGCGCAGCCGCAGAGCGCGAGCACGAGCGCGAGCGAGGTCCGCATGACGCGCCCTTATATCGCGGGCCGTGCGCGGGGCAAAAAACGTGGCGGTCGTCGCCGGCTCAGGCGCGGGCCTTGCCCGGGACGAGCAGGCCATATTCGGCGAGCGCGCGCGACAGGTCGGCGGACAGCTCGCCCCGCTTGCGCGGCAGCTTCTCGGGCGCCATCGCGTCGTGCAGGCGGCGCCGCGCCTCGTGCATGCGCCACGCGATCGTGCCGTCGGACACCTTTTGAATGATGCCGACCTCGGCGTGCGACATGCCCTGCAAGCTGACGAGGATCACCGTGGTGCGCATGTCGATCGGCAGTTGATCGAGCGCGCGGAGCAGGCGCGCGTAGGTCTGGCGCAGCTCGGCCTGGCGACCCGGGTTACCTCGCGCGTCGACCGCGACCGCGAGCTCGAGG
>DAIRFU010000939.1:0-1164 GCA_036794935.1 Kofleriaceae bacterium
AGTTCATGGCGATCTTCCCGTGGGCGAAGGAGAGCGGCCGCACGATCCGCATCGCATCGAACCTGCTCCTCCAGGAGGCGGGCTACCCGATCGCGATCATCCACTCGATCGATCGCCAGCGCTATTACGAGGCGCTGCGCGGTGACCACATCGGTCTGACCTCGCTGTACCTGGAGGCCGTGCAGACCACGGCCGAGACCGAGCTGCGCGTCTACGAGGAGGCCGGCAAGGCCCCCGCGAAGAAGCGCACCAAGAAGTCGGGCACGGGCTAGTCGGCACCTGCCGGCTCGACGGGATCGCAGGGTGCCATGCGCGACATCGTCGTCTCGCCGCGCCTGACGATTCCTGCGTCCGAGCTGTCACTCGCGTTCGCGCGCTCGGGCGGACCGGGTGGCCAGAACGTCAACAAGGTGTCGAGCAAGGTCGAGCTGCGCTGGAACCCGACCAGCTCGGCGGCGCTGGCACCCGACGATCGCACGTGGCTGCTCTCGCGCCTCGCGAACCGCCTCACCACCGATGGCACGCTGATCGTCACGTCGACCGCCACGCGCGATCAGCTGAAGAACCGCGACGATGCGCTCGGCAAGCTCGCGCTCATCGTGCGGACCGCGCTCGAGCGGCCGAAGACGCGCCGACCGACGAAGCCAACGCGGTCCTCGAAGCGCCGCCGGGTCGAGGGCAAGCGCCACCGCGCCGAGATCAAGCGGAACCGCCGCGGCGACGACTGACCGGCCGGCGGGAGCGCGCGATGGCATTTGCCGTTGCCCGCGCAGCGACGCACGTGCTGTGATCGCGCGTATGCGCAGCGTGCTCTGGCTCGTGCTCGCCGCCGCGACCGCCGGGTGCCCGCTCGCGGGCGAGGACGGCGGCGATCCGGCGAGCTCGGTCGCGCTCCGCGAGATCACCGGCGCGTACAAGGACGCGTACTGCACGTTCCTCGCCCGCTGCGGCGTGTTCCCCGATCAGGCGACGTGCGCGGACGCGTCCCTCGCGGTCGTGCCGACGATCGATCCGAACGTGATCGCTGCCGTCGAGGCCGGGCGCGCGCTCTACAACGGCAAGCACGTCAAGGCGTGCTTCGACGCGGTCGCGGCCGACACGTGCGATCAGACCGACGAGAACGGCCGCGCGCGGATCCCGGCCTGCGGTGCGTTCTTCCGCGGC